>NZ_JAYWVC010000089.1:0-31417 GCF_036281785.1 Streptomyces chiangmaiensis
GCTGGGTCGTGAACCGGCACTTCGATATGTTCAACCCCGCCAGGCAGGACCGATGGGTGTTTGGTAGCAGGGACACCGGCTACTATCTCCGGAAATTCGCCTGGACCAAGATTGTCCGGCACCAACTCGTCACGGGAACGGCATCGCCGGATGACCCGTCCCTCGCCGAGTACTGGGCCAGTCGGCGCCGCCGCAGCAAACCCCCGGTTTCGAGGGCCATGCTCCGCCTCTTGCAGGCACAGCATGGCCGATGCCCTATATGCCGGGACCTGCTGCTGCACGCCGACCGGGAGCCACAGAGCCCGACAGAATGGGAACAATGGCTCTCCATCATCCGGAAGGCGCTGCGTAGGCATGCAGTCAGCACCATCCCCGGAGAGGGCACGCCGAACGGTCAAGCCGTACTTCGACTCATACACGCTCACTGTCACCGAAGGCTCACCAGAAGTGACAGTGAGGCCCGGAAAGCTGCAGGCCTGCGAGCCTGAGGGGCTTGCTTGAGCCGGTTGCCTGGAAAGCGGGCACGGCCGGTTCTGAGGGGGCCCCGGCGCAGCAATGCGCCGGGGCTACCCGACGAAGCGATCGGTGAGCGGGGCCCGCACCGCCTGCACCATCTGCTGTCCCGTGCGGTGTGGGACGAACAAGCGGTGCTCAAGCGGACGGTGGCCTGGGCCGTGGACCTGCTCGACGACGGCGACGGGATCCTGATCGCGGACGAGACGGGAGACGCGAAGTCCTCCACCGACGCAGTGGCCGCGGCCCGCCAGTACTCCGGCTCGGTCGGCGGAGTCGCCCTGTGTCAGGTCGCGGTGCACCTCACCTTCGCCACGTCCGCCGGGCACTGCCTGATCGACCGGCGCCTGTACTTCACCAAGGAGTGGGCCGCAGACGAGGAACGCCGTGAGCTGACCGGTGTCCCCGACGAGCTGTGCTTCGCCACCAAGCCCCACCTCGCGCAGGACATGCTCCGCACCGCCGGCCGGCAGGGCATACCCGCCTCGTTCTTCCTGGGCGACGAGGTCTACGGAGGGCGGGAGCTGCGTAGCGCCTGCCGCGAGCTGGGCCTGGGCTACGTCGTGGGAGTGCGCTCCAACCACCAGGTCGCCACCCCGGCCGCGAGGCTGAGCGTGGCCCAGGTCGCCGCCCGGCTGCCGAAGCGGGCCTGGCAGCGGATGCGGACCGGCGCAGGGCAGAAAGGCGTACGCGACTACGACTGGGCAATGATCGAGGTCATCGCCGACGACGCCCCTGACGGGCACGACCTCGACACGGGGACGTCCGTGCTGCTGGTCCGCCGGCACCGCTACACCCGCACCGTGTCCTACTACCGCTGCTTCGCCCCCGGGCCGGTGACGCTGGCGCGACTGGTGTCACTGGTGTGCCGCAGGTGGCGGGTGGAGGACGACTTCCAGGACGCGAAGGAGATCTGCCACCTCGACAAAGGGCAGGTCACCTGCTGGAACTCCTGGCACCGCTGGAGCGTGATCGCCCTGGTCGCCTACGCCTTCCTGGCCGTCGCCGCCGCTCTCGAACGTGCCGCCCAGACCGGCCGGAACGACCCCGCCGAGGCCGACCTCGTCCCCCTCAGCAGCCACGAACTCCTCCGCCTGCGACGGGCCTTGATCCTTCCGCCGCCCCGACGAGACCGCCCCCACCTGCTGTGGTGGTCCACCTGGCGCCGCCGCCACCAACACCGCGCCCGCCTCTGCCACCGCCGTTGGCACGCGTACGCCGACACCACACCATGAACAGACAGCACGCCGGCAGCTATCTACAGCTGCCGTACTAGTGCTGTCCCGGGCCCACGGTCTGACTCATGATATTTTTGACCGAAGTGTCTCGATCACACAGTGTCGGCTGTAGGTCGGGGATGGCGCGTTGCCGGTGCCGGGCTGGCGGGGTGTGTCCCAATAGGGGCCTGTCGATACTTGTGGCGTCCTCACGATTCTGACCGTCCGACGCGGTCCGGTACCGGCAACGCTATACGTCGGGCCGGAAGGGGAACGGGCATGTGCAGTTCGGTACTGTCAGGTACGGCGACTGCTCCACGGGCCCGCCGTCATCGCCCTATGGGGGAGGTGGTGCTGGGCGTGGACACGCACCGGGATGCCCATGTGGCTGCGGTGCTTTCCTTGACGGGGGCGGTGCTCGCCACCGGCGAGTTCCCGGCCACCGCGGCGGGATACTGCGATCTGCTGAAGTGGGCCAGGAAGTCGGGAACCGTGGGGCGGGCCGGCGTGGAGGGGACCGGATCCTATGGGGCGTCCCTGTCTCGCTATCTGATGGCCCAGGGCGTGGACGTGTTTGACGTGAATTGGATGGACCAGGCGGATCGTCGGCGGCGCGGCAAATCAGATCCGCTTGATGCCCAGAACGCGGCGCGAGCCGTGTTGAGCGGGCGAGCCCGCGCCCGGGCCAAAACGGGCGACGGGCCGGTGCAGATCGCGAGAATGTACAAACTCACGAAGACGTCGGCCGTCAAAGCCCGCACCCAGGCCATAAACCAGCTCAAGTCCGTCCTCATTACTGCTGACCCCGCCTTGCGGGAGGAACTGTCCGGTCTGGGCAATGCAGAACTCCTCCGTACCTGTGCGCGGTTCGCGGACGTGAGCGGTCACGAGGAGGCCGGTGAGGAGTCGGTGCTGCAGGCGACTCGGATCACGTTGGGTTGGCTGGCTCACCGGATCGGTCAGCTCTCCGAGCAGATCCGGGACGTGGAGACTCGTCTTGCCCGGCTTGTGGAGTGCCATGCCCCGCAGTTGCTCGACGTGGTGGGGATCGGTCCGGACACGGCGGTCACGTTGCTGATCACGGTGGGGGACAACCCGGAACGCCTGGACAGTGAGGCGTCCTTCGCTGCGCTGTGCGGGGTCAGTCCTGTCGAGCGCTCCTCGGGACGCCGGCAGTTCCGTCGCCTCAACCGCGGCGGCGACCGGCAGGGCAACGCCGCGCTGCATCGCATCGTGTTCACCCGTCTGAGGGTCGACCCGCGCACTCAGGACTATTACGAGCGCCGGATCAACGAGGGCAAGACCCGGCGCGAAATCGTCCGATGCCTCAAACGCTACGCGGCACGGGAGGTCTTCCACCTGGTCAGACAGCTACAGTCAGGAACCCGCTCATAGGGGCAGTGTGATACGGCGAGGCCCCGCCGGGGCACTTCCTGCCGGGACTCTACGCGGAGCCCTGAGACGGCGCAGCCGCACCGGATCGCTCCGGTGCGGCTGCGCCGTGAGATCCGGCCTCGGGACATCGGTAGCCGTTGGCGCTGAGATCGATCATGGGGCCTAGCTGCGGATATCCGTGTTCGGGTGAGGCTGGACCTGGAGGCGTTCGCGGAGGTCGATCTCCTCGGGGGTGAGCGGGTCCCCGGGCCGGCGGATGCGGACGGGCTTGGGTCGCAGCGGCAGGCCGTCGTCCGCCGCAGCGGCCTCGGCTTCCGCGAGGGCCCGGTAGAGCGAGGCGACCGACGGGTTCTTGCCCGCGTTCTTCCCGGTCTTGATGACCAGCTTCTTCGCGATCTCGGGCACGGGGACGCCCTTGTCCTTGAGCGCGATGGCGAAGGTGAGCATGTCGTCGTCGATGACCTTGGGCCGTCCGCCGTGGTTGCCCTTGGACGCCGCGATGACCTGGCCTTCGAGGGTCTTCTCCCGGATGTAGTTGCGCTCGATCTGCCCGGCCGCGGCGAGGACGGCGAAGAACATCGCCCCCATGCCGTTGGGGTCGTAGATCCCGGTGAGCGGGCCGGTGAGGAGTTCGAGCTGGATGCCACCGGCCTGGAGCTCGGCGGAGAGCGCCATCAGCTCGGCCGCGTTGCGCGCGAGCCGCTTGAGCTCGTGGACGGTGAAGATGACCGGCGTCTCCGGGGCGGCCTCCTTGAACTGCCGGGCCAGCGCGAGCGCCGCCTCCAGCTCGGGCCGCACCTTGATGCGGGTGCTGATCTGCTCCTTGAAGACCTTGTGGCACTCCGCCCGGTGGAGGGCTTCGAGCTGGCTTGCCAGCTCCTGCCGCGCGGTTGACGTCCTCGCGTACCCGATCCGCACCGGCCGCTCGGTGCGGGGCGCGGGCATGATCGCGAGCGCCGGGCCCTGCTTCCACGAGCGGCCGGGGCCGCGGTCGGCGGGGACAGGGATCTCCAGTTCCTCGCGAAGCGGGGGAGCGAGGACGAAGCGGGGGGTGTGGTACTTCGCGGCGGTCTTCCCGCCCCGGGTGCGGCAGGCGCTGCCGGCGGGCGCGTCACAGTTCGGGCAGTCGTGACGTTCTACCGCTAATGCCGCCTGATCGGGCGTGAGATCCATGGCGGCAGTCTCTCAGAAGTGCCTCGCACAACATGCGGGTTTCGAGAGGGCTTTTGCGAACGGCGACCTGCGGAAACGTGATCGCTCCGGGGGGTCTCGCAGAACTCTCACAGATGGTCGTTTATGAGAGACCCGAACTGGAACTGGCGCTACCGCTAACCACGGTTCCGGTGTACCGAGTCCGGTAGACGACACGCACGAGCCCGCCACCGCAGTGGCGGGCTCGTGCCTGTTCGACGTCTTATGACCGTTCGACCAACTGAGGGAACGGCGAGAATCGACCGGAACGTCCTCCGGTCGGTAGCGGCTGGAGACGTGATGATCACGGCACAGCCCACCACCCGGGGAGAACACCCGATGAGCGACACCAGAGTCCCCCTGAAGCAGCGAGTCGGCCGGTACGGTGCCTGGAGCATCGAACTGCGTTCGGAGGACCCCGCCCGGCGCGGCGAACTGGACGAGGCCGCGGCCGAACTGGAGGAACTCGGGTACGGCGCCATCTGGCTGGGCAACAACAGCACCGCCGACCACGCCGCCCCGCTGATCGGGGCGACGCGCCGCATCGTCGTCGGCACCAGCGTCCTGAACATCTGGCAGCAGGAGGCCGCCACGACCGCGGCCGGCTTCACCGAGGTGGAATCGGCGCACCCCGGCCGCTACCTGGTGGGTCTCGGAGTGAGCCACGGCCCGCTGGTGAAGGACTACAGCCGCCCGTACGCGGCGATGACCGGCTACCTCGACGAGCTGGACGAGGCCGGCGTCGCCGCCGACAGCAGGGTGCTGGCCGCGCTGGGCCCGAAGATGATGAAGCTGTCCGGCGAGCGGGCGGCCGGCGCCATCCCCTACCTGGTCACGCCCGAACACACAGCCCAGGCCCGCGAGATCCTCGGCGAGGGCCCGCTGCTCGCCCCGGAGCTGAAGGTGATCCTGGAGACCGACCCGGCCCGGGCCCGCGCCCTGGCCCGCGACACCCTCGCCAATTACCTCACCCTGCCGAACTACACCAACAACTTCCTGCGGCACGGCTTCACCGAGGCCGACCTGGCCGCGGGCGGCAGCGACCGCCTGATCGACGCGGTCTTCGCCTGGGGCGACGAGAACCGCATCCGCGACCGCATCGACACCTTCCACCAGGCAGGCGGGGAACACGTGGCCCTCCAGGTGCTCACCGGCACCTACAGGGACAAGCTCCCGAGGGAGGAATGGCGCAGGCTCGCTTCTCTATGGGGATAACGGCCTCCTCTCGAAACCCGCACGTTGTGCGAGGCACTTCCGAGAGAGGCGATTGCGAACGCTGGGGTGCACATGACGTCCATTTCCCCTCATCGGGAGCCGATCCGCGTCGGTGTCGTGGGTCTGAGCGCGAGCGGCGGGTGGGCGGCCACCGCCCATGTGCCGGCGCTGGCCGGGCTCGACGGATACGCGTTGCGGGCGCTGAGCGCCAGCAGCGCCGAGTCGGCGCGTGCGGCCGGCGAGAAATATGCGGTGCCGTTCGCCTTCGGCAGCGCAGAGGAGCTGGCCCGCAGTGAGGAAGTCGATCTCGTGGTGGTGACGGTGAAGGTTCCGCACCACCTGGAACTCATCCGGCCCGCGCTGGAGGCGGGGAAGATGGTGTTCAGCGAGTGGCCGCTCGGTGCCGACCTCGCGCAGGCCGAAGAGCTGGCCGACCTCGCACATCGCAAGGGTGTGCTCACGGCTGTCGGCCTGCAGGCCCGGTCGGCTCCGCCGCTTCGGTATCTGCGGGACCTGGTCGCCGGCGGCTACGTGGGGCGGGTGCTGTCGACCAGCATGCTCGGGTCGGGCTGGATCGGGGGTGCCACCTACGACGACACCTACGCGTACGTGCTGGACGTCACGAGCGGCGCCACGCTGCTGTCGATCCCCTTCGGGCACTCGGTCGACGCGCTGACCATGGTGCTCGGGGAGTTCCGCGAGGCGTCGGCTCACATCGAGAACCTGCGCCCGGAGGTCACCCACGTCACGAGCGGGGCGGTCGCGGCCAAGAGCGCGGAGGACCAGATCGCCGTCACGGGGGTGCTGGAGTCGGGGGCCGTGGCCGCGATGCACATCCGCGGTGGGACGTCCCGCGCCACCGCGTTTCACTGGGAGATCAACGGCACGGAGGGCGATCTCGTCGTCAAGGCCGACCAGGCCCAGTGGTGGTACGGGGGGCTGCGGCTGTACGGCGCCCGGGGAGAGGACGGCACCTTGGCTGAACTTCCGGTTCCCGCCCGCTATCAGCGGTCGCTGACGCAATGGACCGAGCGATCCGCCGAAGCCGCCTGCAACGTCGCCCACGAGTACGCCCTTCTGCGCGACCAGATCACCGGGAGCCTTGCGCCGGACGAGGACGGCGTTCCCGACTTCCGGCACGCCGTCCGGCGCCACCGCATGCTGGAGCGGATCCGAGAGGCGGCGCGCACGGGCCGGAAGGTCACACTCACAGAGCAGGGCGCGTAGGTCCCGAAGTCAGTCAGGTCGTGAGTTCGACTGCTTCGCCCTCGGCAGGTCGGGCTTGTTCAGGCGCGAGGTCACCTCTGTCCGGAATGCCGGATACATGCACTGGCGTTGGAGCATGGTGCGAGAACATCCCTACGACGAGGGGACGGATGCCATGCCTCTCGAGGGCGAGTATGAACCCAGCACGACGCAGTGGGTGCGCGAGCAAGTGGAGGCGTACGAGGAATCGGGCGGCACCAAGGGGGCGACGCTGTGGGACACGGGGTGGCCCGTGGTGGTGATGACCACCCGGGGCGCCAAGACCGGCAAGATCCGCAAGGCGCCGGTGATGCGCGTCGAGTGCGACGGGCACTATGCGGTGGTCGGCTCCTTGGGCGGATCCCCCAGACATCCTCTGTGGTACTTCAACATCAAGGCCGATCCGCACGTCGAACTCCAGGACGGCACCGTGAAGCAGGACATGACGGCCCATGAGGCCACCGGCGAGGAGCGGGCCGAGTGGTGGCGGCGCGCGGTCACTGTCTTTCCGAGGTACGCCGAGATGCAGAAGAAGACCTCGCGGCAGTTCCCAGTGTTCGTCCTGGAACCTGTCGTCGGGTAGTGACCTCGGGCGGTCTCGGAGCCGTCGGAGGGCACTCGACGACGACCAACCTTGACGCCTGGCCACCACCCCTCGCATCTTCGGCTACTGAGCGCCCCTCAAATCGGCTTGACGCCGCCGCCCACGGGGACGCTACCTGGCCGGCGCGGCAGGAGGGCTTCGAGCCGGCTCGCGCGATCGCTGACGGCGGCCGTGGCAAAGTCCAGGTGTGCGGTCAGTTGAGTCCAGGGTGATGGCCACCGGAATTCCAGGTGGAAGGCCGTCTGACCTGTGGTGTTCCTGATCGCTTCCTTATCTGCAAGGAGACCCCTCCGTCCGGTTTGCTGGTGTTTGCGAGCATCAGCAGTCGGTCGGAGAGGTCCTGTGACGAAGTCTGACAGAGAGATCATGGAAATCCTTGAGGCGTACGACCTGACCGGGACGGTCTGGTCGGCGGCGGCCTTGGCGGGACACGATCCGAAGACGGTCAAGCGGTATGTCGAGGCCCGCGCCAGCGGGCGAAATCCTTATGAGCGAGAGCCGCGGCCGAAGATGATCGACGCGTTTCTGGAGAAGGTCGAGGAGTGGGTCGAGCAGTCGAAGGCGACGATCCGCGCCGATGTGGTCCACGGGAAGCTGGTGAAGATGGGCTACCGCGGCAGCGCACGCTCGACGAGGCGGGCGGTGAACGCAGCGAAGACGGCCTGGAAGGCGGGCAAGCGCCGAACGTACAGGCCGTGGATTCCGGAGCCGGGCCGGTGGCTGCAGTTCGACTGGGGCGAGGGACCGCGCATCGCGGGGCGGCGGACTTGGCTGTTTTGCGCATGGCTGTCCTGGTCGCGGTTTCGGGTCGTGATCCCGGTCTGGGACTGCACGTTGGGCACGTTGGTGGCCTGTCTGGACACCACGTTGCGCCGGATCGGCGGGGCACCGACCTACGTACTGACCGACAACGCGAAGACGGTGACCGTCGAGCACATCGCCGGGATCCCGGTCCGCCACCCGCAAATGGTCGCCGCAGGCCGGCATTACGGCTGCCAGGTGGTCAGTTGCGTCCCTTACGATCCAGAATCGAAGGGCGGCGCGGAGGCCACCGTCCGCATTGCGAAGGCCGACTTGGTGCCCACGAACGCGAACCTGCTGCCGGCCTACGACTCGTTCGCCGAGCTCGCGGATGCCTGCCGGACCTGGTGCGATGCGGTGAACTTGCGTCGCCACCGGGCGACCGGGCAGATACCTGCCGACCGCCTCGATATCGAACGCACCACGTTGCATGTTCTGCCCCTCGAGCCACTCGCGCTTGCGCTGGGCGAGGAGAGGCTGGTCGGCTCGGATCGCACCATCAGCTTCAACTCGGTGCGCTATTCGACCCCGCCGGGCTATACCGGCGCGAAGGTGTGGTGCCGGGTCGTCGGTGAGGAACTGTCCATCACCGCCCGCACCAACTCGGGTGACCTGTCCGAGATTTGGCGCCACCAGCTCTCCACTCCCGGGGTTCCGCAGATCATCGACGAGCACTATCCCGACCATCCCGACGGCCGCAGCGTCCACCAGCCGAGGCTGCAGCCGCGCTCGGAAGCAGAGATCGCGTTCGTGGGCATCGGCCCCGGTGCCAGCCGCTGGCTCAAGGAAGCCGGGCCCGCCGGCGCCACCCGCATCCGCGCCAAGATGGCACGCGCGGTCGAGCTGGCCACCGTTCTGGGCAACGACAAAGTCGATCAGGCCCTCGGCCTGGCCGCGACCGCCGGGCGCTTCGCCGACGGCGACCTGCTCTCGATCCTGGGACACATCGCGGACAGCAAGCCCGCCGGTGAGGTCGTCCGCGCGGACGAGGCCCACTCCGTCCAGAACGGAACCATCGGCTGGCAGGCCCTGGGCCAGTAGGCGATCAGTTCAGGGAAGTTGACGCACTACTCCGCGGTCAGTCGCCGACAAACCACAGATAGCGGTGTGACCCCTGCTCGACGACCTGGCACAACTCGCGGGCCTGACCAACCCAGTCACCGTCGCAAGCGGCCGGAAGCCGGTCGAGTTCCGCCCGCAGCAGCGACACCTGTCGATGGTTGAAGACCGCATCCCCATACGGAATCAGGCCCCAGAGCATCGGGAACAGTCCCGGATTCAAATCACCGAATGCGGAAGTCCACTTCAGCCCGCTCTCGGCCCGGGCTATGACGTCGCCGCTGTCACCACGCACCTGCATATCGATCACCCGGCGAGCCTATCGACGCCGAACCAGACCGACGAAGGAATTTGCAACCATGACGTTCCCCCAGGCCCCGGCTCTGCCCGAGGAACTCGACAAGCTCATGCGCCGCATGCGGCTGCCCTATATGCGCAAGGCGGCCCCCGATGTCCTGGCCACCGCCCGCGCTCAACGCTGGGACCCCGCCGAGGTCCTGCGGCTGCTGATATCCGAGGAAGTCACCGGTCGCGACGCGGCCACCAGGCGCCTTCGACAGCACTCGGCGAACTTCCCCACCGGCAAGACGCTGGGCTCCTGGCGGGCCGAGGACTCCACCATCCCCGAACCCACCCAGAACTCCCTGATCACCCTGGAATGGATCGGTCGGGCAGAGAACTTGGTGATCGCCGGCCCGAGCGGCACAGGGAAAAGTCATTTCACCGAGGGACTCGCCCAGGCCGCGATCGAGAAGGACCTGCGGGTGTCCTGGTTCACCTTGGAGACGCTGAGCGCCGCGATCGGGAAGTCGAAGGTCGACGGATCCACCGCCCGCACCGTCGCCCGGATCTGCCGGGCCGACCTGATCGTCATCGACGACATCGGGCTGCTGCCCGTCGGCGAGGACGCCGCGGAGGCGTTCTACCGGATCATCGATGCCGCCTATGAGCGCCGGTCCATCGCGGTGACCAGCAACATCCACCCCTCGGGCTTCGACACGATCATGCCGAAGACCCTCGCAGGCGCGAGCACCGACCGCCTCATGCACCACGCTCACCTCGTGACCACCACCGGGGACTCGCATCGCCTCGCCGAAGCCCTCGCAGGGAAGGGAGTGGTCCCCTTGAACTGACCCCACCCCGGGAACACCACTGGCCACACGTCTGGGTTTCTGATGGCCACCAGCCTGGACACCCCACGGCCACCTACCTGGGCATCCCGATGGCCGTTGACAATCGCCGCCTGGCTCGCCCCCGGCGCCGCCGCCTGGTGTCGGGTGCTTACCCCGCTGCCCCCGGCGCTTCTTCGTCGACACGCCACGGCCTGACGCCTGCAGAGGCATGCACGGGAAGGTGTCTCGAAGGTGGCCGTCTGGCCGGATTTATATCACCGTCCTATATAGACACTAAATATAGCTAAGTGATAGAAAGGGGTATGGATGAGACACCTGAAGAGAGCCTCCGGGAGGTGGCGGCGGACCTGAACGCGCTGGCCATCGGGCTGGTCAGGCACCTTCTGTCGGACCGGCAGAACATGAATCTGACCACCGCCTCGGCGCTCAGCCGGCTGGAGCAGGAGGGGCCGATCCGGCTGACCGCGCTGGCAGCCGCGGAGGGCCTCGCCCAACCGTCGATGACCGCACTGGTCCAGCGGCTGGAGGAGCAGGGACTGGCGTCACGCGTGACCCATCCCGAAGACGGGCGGGTCCGCCTCGTCGCCATCACGGACGCCGGGCGAGCGCTGCTGGCCGAGCGCCGGCACGCGCAGCGTGCCCGGGTGGCCGGCCTGATGACCGCACTGTCCGAGCAGGACGTGCGGGCCCTGGGTGAGGCCATGCGTACGGCCCTGCCGATCGTCCAGCGGATGATCCAAGCCGCCCCGCGATCCGGTGACCCCGGCGGCGGGCCGGCCTCCTGAACCTCCCGTCGGCTCTCTCAGGTGGCTTCTCCTGCAGGCGGGACCGCTCCGCTGCCCGTCGCGCCCACGCGCGGCGGGCCCCGGTCCCGGCGCCTGCCCCATGTCCGACTTCCGGAAAGGGCGGAGAACATGACAACCACCTCGGCACGCAACACGGACGCACCCGCGGCGCAGGTCCCGGACTACCCCATGCCCCGGGCGGCCCGCTGCCCGTTCGACCCGCCGCCGGCCCTGGACGCCCTGCAGGAGCGGGCCCCGATCAGCCGCGTACGGCTGTGGGACGGCAGCACCCCGTGGCTGGTCACCCGCTACGAGGACACACGAGCCCTGCTGGCCGATCCGCGGATCAGCGCGGAGAGCAACCTCCCGCACTACCCCCACATGAGCCCGGCCCAAAAGGAGCGCCGGAGGCAGTCGCGGACCTTCATCACCATGGACGATCCGGAGCACGCCCGGCTTCGCCGGATGGTCACCGCGGCCTTCTCCATCAAGCAGGTGGAGGCGCTGCGGCCTGCCATTCAGAAGATCGTCGAAGACCTGATCGACGCCATGCTCGCCGGGCCCAAGCCGGTTGACCTGGTCCAGGAGTTCGCGTTGCCGGTGCCGTCGCTGGTGATCTGCGAGCTGCTCGGCGTCCCGTACGCCGATCACGACTTCTTCCAGGCCAACAGCAAGATCCTGATCAAGCGCACGAGCACCGTGGAGCAGGGACGGGTGGCCACACAGCAGCTGCTCGACTACCTGGACCGGCAGATCGGCGTCAAACTCGCCCACCCGGCCGACGACCTGCTCACCACGCTGGCCGAGCGGGTCAGGGCCGGTGAGCTCTCCCGGCGTGAGGCGGCCAGCATGGGGATGCTGCTGCTGATCGCCGGGCACGAGACCACCGCGAACATGATCGCGCTGGGCACCCTGGCCCTGCTCCAACACCCGGACCAGCTGGGCCGGTTGCGCGAGAGCGACGACCCGAAGGTGGTCGCCTCGGCGGTCGAGGAACTCCTGCGCTATCTCACCATCGTGCACAGCGGACGCCGCCGGGTGGCCCTGGAGGACATCGAGGTCGGCGGCGTGACCATCCGCGCCGGCGAGGGCGTCGTCCTCGCCAACGACGTCGCCAACCGCGATCCCGACGTCTTCCCCGCCCCCGACCAACTGGACCTCGACCGCAACCCCCGCCGCCACGTGGCCTTCGGCTTCGGAGTCCACCAGTGCCTGGGCCAGCCGCTGGCCCGGGTGGAGCTGCAGGTCGTCTACAGCACCCTGTACCGCCGCATTCCCACATTGAAGCTCGCCGTGGATCTCGACGAGATCCCGTTCAAGCACGACGGGAACGTCTACGGCGTCTACGAGCTGCCTGTCACCTGGTGAGCGCGGCCAAGTGCCGTGCGGGAAAGGAGGATCCGATGAAGGTGATTGTCGACCAGAACAAGTGTGTGGCCTCCGGTCAGTGCGTGCTGAGCGCACCGGACGCGTTCGACCAGCGGGAGGAGGACGGCATCGTCGTACTCCTCACCGAGAAGCCACCCGACGGCCTGGCGGACGACGTCCGGCAAGCCGCCGCCCTCTGCCCGGCCCAGGCGATCTGGGTGGAAGAAGAGGAGAAGAAGGAGTGAACCGCATGGTCATTGTGGGAGCCTCGGCCGCCGGCCTGACCGCGGCCGAGACCCTCCGCCGCCGCGGCTGGAACGGTGAGCTCACACTGATCGGTGAGGAGTCCCGTCCGCCGTACGACCGTCCGCCGCTGTCCAAGCAGATCCTGACCGGCGCCTGGGAGCCCGAACGGGCTGCCCTGCGCACCCTGCGGGATCTCGACCGGCTGAAGGCCGATCTGCGGCTCGGACATCGCGCTGTCGCCCTGGACGTCCCGGGCCGCCGGGTGCACTTGGAAGGCGGCGAGAACATCGGCTTCGACGGGCTGGTCATCGCCACCGGCGTGGCTCCCCGGCGCCTGCCCGACAGCGATCTGGCCGGAGTTCACGTCCTGCGCACGCTCGACGACGCGATCGCCCTGCGCGCCGCGCTGCTCGCCGGGCCCCGGGTGGTCGTGGTCGGTGCCGGGTTCCTCGGCACCGAAGTCGCCGCGGCCGCACGGGTCATGGGCCTGGAGGTGACCGTGGCCGAGCCGGAACCCGTCCCGGTGCGGCGCCCGTTCGGGGACCGCGTGGGCGAGCTCGTCGCCGACCTGCACCGCGACCACGGAACCCGCGTGCGCTGCGGAGTGGGGGTGCGCAGACTGCACGGGGCGGGCGGCCGGGTGACCGGGGTGGAACTCGGCGACGGCACCACGCTGCCGGCCGATGTGGTCGTCCAGGCCCTCGGCTCCACGCCGGCGACCGGCTGGCTGTCGGGTTCGGGACTGCGCCTGAGGGACGGCGTGGATTGCGACGCACTGTGCGAGGCGGCACCCGGGATCTACGCCGCCGGCGACGTCGCCTCGTGGTTCAACCCGCACTTCGGCACCCGGATGCGGCTGGAGCACCGGATGAACGCCACCGAACAGGCCATGGCCGCGGTCGGCAACCTGCTCGGCGACGCCACCCCGTTCGCTCCCGTGCCCTACTTCTGGACCGACCAGTACGACACCAGGATCCAGGCGTACGGAATCTCCCCGCCGGACGCGGAGATGCGGATCGTCTACGGCGACCCGTCCGACGGCCACTTCGCCGCCGCCTACGGGCACCACGGCAGGGTGGTCGGCGTACTCGGCTGGAACGCCCCGCGCCAGGTACGCACGCTGCGCCACCTGGTCGTCGACAGCGCACCGTGGGCCGCCTTCGCGGCCACACCCGCGCTCGACCCGGCCACCGTGAACTGACCCCAGGTCCCACAGGAGACAAGGAGGGAGGACTGCCGGTGACCACCGAACAAACCCCCCGCCCTGCGGGCACCGTCCCCGGCGCCCGGCCCCGCACTCGCCGCGCCTGGATCAGCGCCGACCACCCCCCGTACGGCTGAGCGGTGCCGCGGTCGGGTGGCCGCGGCACCGTCGTGCCTCGCCTTGTGCCGGGCCGGTCCGGCGCCCGGTGGCGCGGATCAGCGGGTGTCGGCGGCGGCCTGCTCGATGAGGCGTTCGACGACGTCGGGGTGGCTGATCATGACGACGTGCGATGCGCCGCGGACCTCAAAGACGCGGCGGGCGCCAGCCCGCTGGTACTCCCACCGTTCCACGGCCGCCGGAATCGCCTTGTCGGCGGTGGCGACCACGCCGTACGACGGGATGGTGCGCCACGCCGCCGCCGTGGTGACGTCCTCGAAGGAGGAGGCGCTGAACGGCCGCTGTCCGGCCGCCATCAGCGCGGCTTCGTTCTTGGAGACGTCGGCGGCGAAGACGTCGCGGAACCGGTCCGACCGGATGTAGAGGTCGGTGCCGGTGCTGCCGTCCGGGTTGGGGAAGGGCACCGGGTTCAGCGCGGCCTGGATCTCGCTGCCGGGGTACTTGTTGATGATGTCGCCGAGCTTCTCGCCGGTGTCGGGCACGAACGCGGCGACGTAGACCAGCGCTTTGACGTTCGGGTTCCCGGCCGCGGCGTTGGTGATCACGGCGCCGCCGTAGGAGTGCCCGACCAGGACGATCGGCCCCTGGATCGAGCGCAGGACGCTCGCGATGTAGGCGGCGTCGTTGGGTATGCCGCGCAGCGGGTTGGCCGGTGCCATCACCGGATACCCGTCCTTCTGCAACCGCGCCATCACGCCGTTCCAGTTGGAGGCGTCGGCGAAGCCGCCGTGCACTAGCACGACGGTCGGCTTGGGCGGGCGCGGGTGGCGGTCGCCGCCGGACGCGGATGCCGACGGCGTCAAGGTGGCGAACGCCGCGGCACCGGCGAGGGTGCACGCGGCGGCGCCGAGTGCGAACTTGCGGCGTCTGTGCGGGGATTTCACGATGGCTCTCCTCATGTGACGGGGTGGAGCGGTGCGGTGCCCGCACGTTGGAGCGTGGGGCGTCGGCCGGACAGGCCGGCGCCCCACGGTGCGGGGGCTGGGACCGGCGGCGGAGCTGGGCTCGGGGCCGGGGTGCGGGCGCTGGGCGGGGTGCGGTGTCCGGGCGCCGTTCAGCCGTTGGCGGCCTGCTTGATCAGATCGGCGACGGCGGAGGGCTGCGAGACGTAGACGGCGTGGCTGCCGGCGACCTCGATGGTGTGCGCGCCGATGCGCTCGGCCATCGCATGCTGGGCGGGCGGCGGGATCATGCGGTCGTCGGTGGCCACCAGGTACCAGGACGGCTTGGTGCGCCACGCCGGCGTCGCTACCGCGCCGCCGGCCGCGTCCAGGCCCCAGGGGACCTGCGAAACGGCGAGGAACTCGGCCTGGGTACGCGGGAGGTCGCCGGCGAAGGCGTCGGCGAACTTGTCGCGGTCCAGGAGCAGGTATCCGTTGACCGGCGGCAGGATCGGCGGGACCGCGGCACCCGGCGGCGGGTCGGCGATCAGGGTGTTCACGGACTCGCCCTTGTCGGGGGCGAACGCGGCGATGTACACCAGCGCGGCGACCTTGTCGTGGTTGCCGGCCTCGGTGACCACGACGCCGCCGTAGGAGTGGCCGACCAGGATGACCGGGCCGGGCTGCGCGTCGATGACCTGCCGAGTGGCGGCCACGTCGCCGTCCAGTGACAGCGTGGGGTTCTGCACGACGGCCACGTTGTAGCCGTCGGCCTTGAGAGCCTCATAGACCCCCTGCCAGCCGGAGCCGTCCACGAAGCCTCCGTGGACGAGTACGACGTTTCCGCGCGGCGTGCTGTCGCTCATCATTCCTCCCAGGTTCGCCGGGCCCGCGTGTGCGGCCCATGGCCCGAACTGTAGGAATGCCGGCGTATCGGCCGCCCCCGTCAGATGACGTAGTTCCGGTGGCACTTGCCTCACGCCGGCAGCCGGGCAGGCGTGTCTCGAAGGCCGGCCCGAGATCGTGCGGAACACCTGCACGATGCGCCTGCGCAGCATCCGCGAGACGCCCGGCCTGGACGATCTTGAACACTTCGGCCGCCTCGGCTGCGTCCCACTCCACGACAAGGAACCGTGGCATCCTGAGCGGGTTATCGAGCGTCACGCCCTGCGCGTCTGGATCTGGGACGCGGTCGAGAACTTCCTCCCAGACACCGCCTGGTCCTGATGCTGCGCCACTTCAGCGCACTCAGCTCCTACGCGGACATCGCGGCGGCGTGCGAGATGCCGGTCGGCACCGTGCGCAGCCGACTCCGCAGCCCGCGGCCTGATGGCCGAGGCTCTGCTGTCGACCGCCGGCCAGGCTCACGACGACGCAGCTGCACGGACCCAGGCCAGCCCGGCATGAAGTCGTCGCGACGCTGGACGCATCCGGGGTTGGCCTGCCTCTGCCGCGGGACATCGCCGAACTGTGGCCGAAGGACTTCGAGATGATCGGCAGGCTGGCCCAGCCTGGCGAACGCGTCCACCCCACCTCCGTGATGCAGCGCATGCTGGAGGTCGGCGTACGCCAGGACTTGCGGCAGGTGGCTGCTAGCCGCGACAGCACTATCGGGGAGATGGGCGTCACCCGCCCGCCCGGCAAGATCGATCCCTGCCCTCCGGGACTGGCCCGGGTCATGCTCCGCCGCAACGGCATCGTCCAAACGCCTGCGCGTCGTCTTCCCTGCACAGCTCCGGCCCAATAGCACGGGCTCCCGTGATCTCTACTGCTCGGGCGCTCGCAGGTCCGCGAGTGCGTCCCGCAGTGCTGCCCGCGAGCTGATCCCCAGCTTCGGGAACAGGTGGTAGAGGTGGGTGCTCACCGTGCGGGGGGAGAGGTAGAGCCGTTCGCCGATCTGCTTGTTCGTCAGTCCCGCGGCGGCAAGTGTGGCGATCTCGCGCTCCTGCGGCGTCAGTTGGGCGGTCGTCCCCGGGGCCGAGTGGGCGGCGGGCGTGCCGCTTGCGCGGAGTTCGGCGCGTGCCCGGGCCGCCCAGGGGGCGGCGCCGAGGCGTTCGAAGGTGCCCAGGGCGTCCGTCAGATGGTGTCGGGCCTGTGAGGCGCACTGTGCTCGGCGGAGGCGTTCGGCGTAGGCGAGTTGGATCCGGGCCTGCGTGAACGGCCAGCGGTCTGCTCCCGGGGTTGCGAGCGCGGTGTCGAACGCTGCGCGGAACGACGCGGCCGGGGCGGTCATCCCCGTCGCGCCGGCCGCGATCATGGCGAGCCGGGACGAGAAGTCGGCGACGCCTGAGCGATGGATGTCGGCGACGTGCGCACTGGCCTCTTTCTTCAGCCCGGCCCGGACGGCGGCCTCGACGAGGTCGAGCAGCACCCACAGCGCCGCAGGTTTGTGGGCAGGCAGTGTCTCTTGTGAGCAGATCTCGGCCGCATGGCGGTATGCCGTCTCGAACTCTCCGTGGCTCATCGCGTCGACGGCCTTCGCGTGCGCGGCGAGCTGGAGCACGAAGCCGTTGCGGTTCGGCGCCGCCCAGGAGACCAGGTCGTCGGCCAGACGCCGGACGGCCGTGCGGTCGCCGCGCGCGGCAGCGACCATCGCTTGGTCGTACTGCAGGAAGCCGCCGAGCAGCCGGTAGTGGTGCCGGGTCGTGACGGCGAGCCCCTCCTCGGCCAACTGGAGGACGCCGTCCCAGTCGCCGCTCAGCACGCCGTCGAACCCCAACAGCGCATACGCCTTGATGGCCGCCGCAACCGCGCCGCCGCTGCGGCCGTGCTCGACCACCCGCCACAGCGCATCGCGGCATCCGGCGATCCGGTCCACGTACAGCGCCGCGGTGCCCAGCCGCACCGCGTGGGCGTGATCGGCCTGATCGCCGATACCGGCAATCGCCTCGTCCAGCAGGGGGAGCGACGGCCCGGCCCGTCGCGTCGGCGCGAGATAGGTGTTGCCGAGCAGGTCCAGGATCTCCGGGGGCCCGACGCCGAGCCCGTCGAGGACCGCCCAGTAGTCCTCGGCCAGGTCGGCACGGCACCCGAAGGAGCAGTTCGCCTGCAAGACGTAGACCATCTCCGTGAGCGGCGCGTCCCATACCCCGACCGGGCGACGTGCGTTGCGCACCGCACCGAGCAGCAACCGGTGGGCGGTGTCGATATCGCCCCCGCTGTTGACCAGGTAGGCCGCGGCGGCGACAGTAGCCACCGCGTGGCCTTGCCCGATGTGTTCGGTGACGAGCACCCGTGCGTCGGTGAGGTCCCCGGTGACGTCGGCACCGAGGTAGGCAGCGAACATGGCGCGGCGCTGATGGTCGTCAGCCTTCGGGCTCAGCTCCGCGGCGCGCAGGAGCAGACCGATCGCACCGACCGGGTCGCCGCGCCCCTTCGTCCGCAGTGCGGCCTCCTCGAGCAGCTGCGCGATCTGCTCGTCCGGCGCCGATGCCGCCTCCGCGAGATGCCATGCGCGCTGCTCGGAACCTTCCGGATGCCGTCCTGCCAACCGTCTGTGTGCCCCGCGCCGCTCTGATTCGGTGGACAGCTCGACGACCGCGGAACGGGTGAGCGGGTGCCGGAACTCGATTCCGCGGGTGACCGGATGAATACGGATCAGCCGGGCGCGCTCGGCCGGTTCGAGCTCACCGGCCGAGACCCCCGGGAACAGGACGCCTGTCCCGTCGAGCGCCGCGAGGAGCAGCTGGGCACGCGTATTGGCGGGGAGCCCCTCGATCCGCCGGGCGAAGGTCAGCCGCAACCGTCGGCCGACCGACGTCCGGCCGAGCGAAGGTTCGGCCGACGAGCCGAGCCGCGCCGGAAGTTCGATCAGCGCCAGCGGATTGCCCTGAGCTTCGGTGATGACCTGCCGCGCGGCACGCGGCGGCATTTCGGGGAACGCGTCGGTGAGGAGCACCGCCGCATCGTCGTCGTCGAGCGGCCCGATGGGGATATCCGCGAGGCCGGCCTCCTCGAACACGCTGCCCTCGCCTGTCCGCACGACGCCCAGCAGGCCGACCCGCGAGCTGCCCAGCCGCCGCGCGAGGATGCCGAACAGGGTGGCGCTCGCGCGGTCAAGCCACTGCAGGTCGTCGACCACCACCAGCACCGGTTCCCTGTCGGCAGCTTCGGCCAGCAGGGCAAGCAGCGAGTTCGTCAGCGCCAGCTGATCCGGCGCGGGCCCCTCCGCAAGGCCCACCGCGACGCCGATCGCACGCCGGGCATCGGACGAGACCCGGGCCAGCTCCGCAGCGAGCGGAGCGACCAGCTGATGGAGCCCGGCGAAGCTCACCTCCGCCTCGAACTCGACGCCCGACGCCCGCAGTACGCGCGTGCCGAGTTCCGCAGCGTGGGCTGCCGCGGCGTCGAGGAGCGACGTCTTGCCCACGCCCGCCTCGCCTACGACGAGCAGCGAACCGCCGCCCGTCGCCACCGCGTCGACAAAGCCACGCAGCACACCCAGCTCGCGATCACGCCCCACGAGCCTTCTGCCCCACATCCACCCCGGCACGTCGCGATTCTACTGAGCCACCGCAGCCTTCCACAGCGTCACGAAGGCCGGGAGCACCCACCTGCCACCCGAACTGCTCATCGACGACCACGCCCGTGAAGTGGCGGAGTATCTGAGCACCCTGCGCCTCAAGACCCGGGGCCGGGCGATGTCCCTGCCGGACCTGACCGGCACCCACCTCCCCAGAGTCGCGCCTTCCGCCGCGAGCCCGCAGACCAGGCCCGCGACGCCACCCACGCCCACCGCCTTCACGCCCCGGTCCCCCGTCAGCAGGCAGCCGACCGCTCCCACCTGTACCGCGTCGCCCAGCAGAAAGACCCCACGGTGACCGGGGCCTCCCGGTAGCGGCTGCGGCGTATTGTGCGTGTCTCGCGCGCGGCGGAAGCAGGTGGGTTCATCCAACGGGGCGCGCGTGGCCAGGACAGGGCTACCGGCAACAAAGTGGACTGTTCACCACGGGCAGTTGGCTACCGCGGGCGCCGTGCCCGCGGTAGCCAACCGTTCGGGGCCGACATCCGATCCCGCCTACTGCGTTCCGGTGGGGGCGATCAGGCGGCCGCCGACGAAGGTGTGGGTGGGGTGGAGGTCGCGGAGGGCGTCGCCGGGGCAGTGGGCGGGGTCCTGGTCCCAGATGGTGAAGTCCGCCCAGCGGCCCGGGGTCAGCGTGCCCCGCAAATGGGACTCGCCCGTGAGGTGGGCCGCCTGGGTGGTGTGCAGGGTGAGGGCCTCGTCGTAACTGATCGCGTGCTCGGGGCCCTTGACGCCGATGACCGTCTGCCTCGTCGTCATGCCCCACACCGAGCGCATCGCGCCGAACTGGCCGACCGGGAAGTCGGAGCCGGCACTGACCTGGGCGCCCAGGTCGATCCAGCCGCGGGCCGGGAAGAGTCGGGCGACGCGTTCCGGGCCCCAGAAGACCTCCTCGACCTCGGCGGTGTCGTGCAGCAGCGGCTGCTGGATGGTGACGGGGATGCCGAGGGCGACGGCGCGGGCGCGCTGCTCGGGGCCGGCGAGACCGCCGTGCTCCATGACCAGCGTGCCGGCGGGCAGGCCGGGGTTGCGCTCCAGGACGCGTTCGTAGACGTCGAGGAGGTTACGCACGGCGCGGTCGCCGTAGGCGTGGGTGCCGACCCGCCAGCCGCGCCGGATGACCGCCTCGACCGCCTCGACCAGCGCGTCCGGCTCCCAGATCAGCATCCCGGAGAAGGAGTGGTCACAGGCGTACGGCTCCTCGGTGGCCCCGGCCTCCAGGCCGCCGTCGAGGCCGAACTTGACGCCCCACACCGACAGCCAGGGGTCGGAGGTATCGCGCCACGCCTCCATGACGTCGAGGAGGTCCTCCACTTGGGCCGCGCTCGTCATGCCCAGCGCCGAGATCAGCGCGCGCACCCTGATGTGCAGCACGCCCGCCTCGCGGGCGGCCAGCAGGACCTGGTAGTCCTCGGGGGCGACCGCGCAGTCCCGCACGGTGCCGATGCCGGTGGCGGCGTAGTCGTGGGTGGCGATGCAGAGTCCTTCGATGCGCTCGGTCTGGTCGGGGGACGGGACCAGGCGCTCCACCAGGTGCAGGGCGTTGTCGATGAGCCGGCCATCCAGCTTGCCGTCGGCGCCGCGGCCGATGGTGCCGCCGGGCGGTACGGGGGTGTCCTCGGTGATGTCGGCGAGGCGCAGCGCGTAGGTGTTGACGACGTCGTTGTGGCCGCCGCGCTTGACCAGGACCGGGTGCCGGTCGGTGGCGGTGTCGAGTTCGGCGGCGGTGGGCATGCGGCGCTCGGCCAGGTTGAGTTCCTGCCAGTTGGTGGTGGTGCGGATCCACTCGCCCTCGGGGGTGATGGCGGCCCGCTGCCGGATCAGGTCGAGGAACTCGGGGATGGTGCGGGCCTGGTGGACGGGGACGTCCTGGGCGCCGAGCGCGGCGAAGATCAGGTGGGTGTGGGTGTCGTCGAAGGCGGGCAGCACGGTCGCGCCGGGCAGATCGCGGACTTCCGTCCTCGCGGTGATCAGGTGGTCGAGGCCGTGCGGGTCGGCGGCCACGGCCGCGATCCGGTCGCCGCGCACGGCCAGGGCCCGCTGCGGGGCCTGGCCGGGTACCAGGGTGTGCACCGCGCCGGCATGGATCAGCAGGTCGGCTCCGTGGTCGGTCATCGTCTTCTCCTTCAGCTCGCAGCGTTTCGAAGGTGTCGCTGACGAGACTGTTGTGGAAGCCGCTCGGTAATTCGCCGCCATATTCCGATCGGCAACGCAGGAAACACGTCACGCATGCACATCGTCATGCAGATCATGCGCCATCATCGGTCCGGGCGGACCAAGGAGCGCAGTCGCTCCGCTCGCATCGCGCGGAGCGGTCTACCGTCAGACAACGAGCGGAACAGCACGCGCCCTTCTCCCCTTCTGCGGAAACCGTCCGCCTCCGGGCAGTGCGAGAGCAGTTGGCCGCCGAGGCGCAGCAGTGGTGGCAGGCGCTTGTCACGCGTCTTCTCCGACAATCCGGCGGCTGGCTGTGCCCTCGGCGTAGACGGCTCTGTTCTGTCCGTCGTGATGCGGCAACAGGGCCTCAACTCCCTGCCCACCCAGACTCCCGGCCTCGCGCACAGCGAACGTCCGACCCTGGAGAACCTGACCAAGCGGGACAAGACCCTGTGGTGGCTCACCTCCATCGGGTCCAACGTTGTGCCACGCTCAAGGAAGGGTTCGCCACCGCTCCGGGTGTCACCGCCATCAACTGCTGCGACCGTGCCGGCCTACGCCGGTTTTTTGATGCCCTAGAAACTGGTCCGGGTTCCGCCGTCGATCGTCACCATCGCGCCGGTGACGTAGGAAGCGGCGGGCGACAGCAGAAACGCTGCGATGCGGCCGAACTCCCCCAGGGTGCCAAGCCGGCGCAGCGGGATACCGGCGGCGGTTCGGTCCGCGTCGCCGGTGATCGACTGGAGTTCGAGGGCCCGGTCGGTCGCGATGTGCGCGGGTACCAGGCCGACCACGCGCACGCCCCGGGGGCCGAGTTCACCGGCGAGGGTCTTCGCGTAACCGGCCAGGGCCGGGCGCAGGGCGTTGGAGACGGCGAGGCCGGGGATCGGCTCGTACACCGAGGTGGAGAGCACGAAACCGATCACCCCGCCCTCGCCCAGCTGCGCGGCGACGGCCCGCGACAACCGCACCGCGCCCAGGAAACCCGACTCGAAGGAGGCCCGCCACTGTTCGTCGTCGACGGCGTCCGTGGTGCCCGTCGGCGGGCCGCCGACGCTGATGAGCGCGCCGTCCAGCCCTCTGAACGCCTCGCGTGCCGATGCGATCAGCCGGTCCGGCGTTGCGGGGTCGGCGTTGTCGGCGACGACGCCGACCGCCTGCGCCGGGCCGCCGAGCTCCGCCTCCGCCGCGGCCAGCGAGTGCGTGCTGCGCCCGCTGACCACCACCTTCGCACCGCCGGAGGTCAGCTCGCGGGCGGCGGCCAGACCGAGACCGCGGGTGCCGCCGGTGACGATGTAGACACGGTCCTTGAGTCCGAGATCCATCACTGCTCCCGTTACAGCATCGCCTTCTGGGGCTGGGTGGCCACCACGATGACGGTGGTGGTGTCGGCGGTCAGGGCCGCCTTGAACTCGCGTTGCAGGTCCTCGGTCGTGTCGACGTCGACCGCGCGGCAACCGAAGCCGCGGGCCACACCCGCGATGTCCAGTCCGGGCAGGTCGAGACCGGGGACGCCCGGCGTCTCCTCCAGCACCGCGAACGACTTCAGGATCGAGTACTCCTGGTTGCGCATCACGACGTAGACGATGGGCAGCCGGTGCTGCGCCGCCGTCCAGATGGCCTGCACGGAGTACTGGAAGGAACCGTCGCCGATCAGTCCGACGACCGGCCGGGGAACGCCACGCTGCCGGTCGGCCAGGGCGATCCCGACGGCCGCCGGTGTGCCCCAGCCGATGCCGCCGCTGGCCGTGGCGAAGAAGGAGCCGCTCCGGGTGGTGGGCAGCCACTCGATCTGCTGGGCCATGGTGGAGGTCGACTCGTTGACGATGACGGCGTCGGCCGGCTTGACGCTGCTCAGGGCGGCGTAGACCTCAGGGGGCGTCAGCGGGCTGTTCGGCGCCTCCGGAAGCACCCGGGGGCGCGCCATCGGCTCGGGAGCGGTCCGCGCGGTTCCGTCCGCGACCGCGGCCAAGAGCTGCTCGATCGCTGTCTTGGGGTCGCCGAGCAGGCTGTCGCCCACCCGCGCCGCCGCGGCGACGTCGGGGTTGCCGGTGATCTGGAGGAGCTCCGTGCCGTCGGGCAGGTAGGGGCCCGGGACGTAGGGGTAGTAGCGGAACACCTCGGCGCCGATCACGACGACCAGGTCGTGCCCGGTCAGCCGGTCGCTGATCGTCTTCACCGACATGCCGAGCGGCCCGCGGAACAGGGGGTGGTCCTCGGGGAAGGACGCGCGGTCGAGCAGCGGGGAGCCGTAGACGGCCGCGCGCAGCTTCTCGGCGAGGGCGACCGCCGCGTCCCAGCCGCCGGCCTTGTCCACCTCCGGACCGAACACCAGCGCGGGACGGCGGCTGGCGGAGATGCGGTCGGCGAAGCTCCGTAGCCGGTCGGGGTCGGGCAGGACCCGGGCGCTGAAGGTCCGCGTGCGCGTGAAGCCGGACAGGGGGCGCTTCCAGTCGTCCATCGGCACGGACAGGTAGACGGGGCCGGCGGGCGGCTGCAGGGCCACTGCGTACGCCCGCAGGAACGCCTCCGGGACGTCCTCGGCGCGCGCGGGCTCGTACGACCACTTCACCCAGGGCTTGGGGAGCGTGGTGGCTTCCCGGTTGCCCAGGTAGGGCTCGCCGATCAGCAGTTCCCGGTGCTGCTGGCCGGAGGTGACGATCAGCGGGGTGTTGCCGTGGTAGGCGGCCACCAGGTTGCCGACGGCGTTGCCCAACCCCGCCGAGGAGTGCACGTTGACCAGCGCGGGCCGACCGGTGACCTGGGCGAAGGTGTCAGCCATCGCGATCACGGAAGCCTCCTGCAAGGCCAGTACGTAGGTGAAGTCCTCAGGGAACTCCTGCAGGAAGGGCTGCTCGGTGGAGCCCGGATTTCCGAAGACGGTGGTCAGTCCGAGAGAGCGCAGCAGATCGTAGGTCACGCTCCGGACAGTGGCTTGCTCAGTCATGGCTACCTACCAGCTTTCGTGCCGGGACCGGTGGGGGGAGGATTCATGACATAGTTCCCCGCGCCGCCCGCCAAGGCTTCCGTCCAATGACTGAAGAGCCTGCTTAAGCGTGTGCCCTCCGCAGGGAACGCGCCGCCCGCGCAGCTCCGGGCCTCCGCCGCAGTTGCGGCCTCAGTCGGATGACCGAAGGCGAAACCCCGTGACCCGCCGGAGGGTGGTACGAGCCGTCGCGGATCTCCGCGAGCGAGCCGGCCGACGGCGTCGAACCCGGAGCCGTACACGAAAGACCCGTGGACGGTGATCCCCGGTCCGAAGAGGAGCCGACATGCCCGTCTACACCTGCACCGCCGCCCAGGGGACCCTGACCAGTGGGTCGAAGGCCGCGCTGGCGGCCGAGATCACCAGGATCCACGTGGCGATCAACCATGTGCCACCGGCCTACGTCAACGTGGTCTTCTCCGAGCCGCCTCCGGACAGCGTCTTCGCCGGCGGCGAACCGGGAGCCCCGTTGATCATCAACGGATGGGTCCGGCGGGGGCATCCGCAGCAGGAGGCCACGCGGCTGGCGCTGGAGCTGTCCTCTGCCGCCGCCCGGATCGCCGGGGTGGCGGAGGACCACGTGATGGTGGTGCTCCAGGACGGCCCCGCCCGTTCCGCCGTCGAAGGCGGCCGGGTTCTGCCCGAACCCGGACAGGAGAAGGAGTGGCTGGCACGCCAGGGTGAGACCTGACCGAAGACGGCCGCGCGGGACCGGCCGCAGCCGCTGGGATCCCTGTCCAGCGCACCTCACCGGCGGCCGCAGACGGTCACGGATCAGCTCGGTCCCGCCCTCGTCGGGCCGCCTGCCGAGTGAATTCAGTACCTGGCCGGGCTGCTCCTCTTCCCGCGCGTACGCGAAGCAGTCATTTGACCCAAGCCGGTCGGCGTGTGGGTGCGGAGTATGGATCGGTCCGGCCCGACCCTCGTTCTGTGGAGGTATCCATGCTGAAGGGCTACACCTACCCGCTGTCCCCTCGCGGAGAGGCGAATCTCGCCCCCGCTCCGCCGTGGCACTACGCCGGTGACATCGTCGGCGTCGAGTTCTGGACGGACCCGGCGGCGGCCGCGGCGACCCTCCCGGAGGGGCTGACTCCGGACGCCGGGTCCGACGGGCGCGTGGTGGCGCTCTTCGTCGACTGGCAGTTCTCCGCGGAGAACGACGAGTACCTCGACCCGGTGCGCAGCCAGTACCGCGAGTTCATGCTGCTGGTGGACGCCCGGTTCCGGGACCAGCCGGTGTCCTGGTGCCCGTACATCTACGTCGACAACGACCTCGCCATGGCCCGCGGCTGGGTTCAGGGCTTCCCGAAAAAGCTGGGCTCGGTGGCCCAGACCCGCGTCTTCGCCGCGCCCGGCAAGGCATCGCCGTCCCTCGCGGCGGGCGGGAAGTTCGGCGCGTCCCTGTCGGCTGCCGGGCACGCCCTGGCTGAGGCGCAGGTCACCCTGGAGGAGCCGGCGAGCGATCCCGCGGCCCTGTTCCGGCCCACGGTCAACCTCAGGCACTTCCCGTCGCTGGCCGCCAGCCAGTACGACAAGCCCGCCGTGCACGAACTGGTCATGGCTGACTTCGGCGACCGGCAGCTCGCCGACGTCTGGGTCGGCTCCGGCGACATCAGCCTCTTCCCCGCCCGCGGCGAGGAACTCGCGGACCTGGCGCCCGTGCGCACCGGCACCGGTTTCCGCGCCTCGATGTCCTACACCGTGACGGAGGTGCACCGGCTGGGCGAGTAGCGGGACAGGTCGGGACCGCCCGCCCGGCCGCTGTGGTGGAGGTGATGGCCGCCCGGCAGCAACTCCCCGAACCAGCTGACGATCAAGCTCAGCCAGGCCAAGGGGGTTCGTCCTCTGGGCCGCCCGCACCGTGTCGTCCGGCCGCGGCGACGAACTCCCCGAACTGGCCCGCACGAACGCCGTACACCGCCTGTCCTCCCAGGCTTCACAGCGTGTGGTCGTCCTCCTCGGCCGCGGCCAGTGCTTCCAGCGCCCCACGAAGGGCGGCCCGGGACGTGATGCCCAGCTTGGGGTACAGGCGGTACAGATGGGAGCCGACCGTGCGGTGCGACAGGAACAGCCGCTCGCCGATCTGCTTGTTGCTCAGGCCGGTCGCCGCGAGTTCGGCGATCTGCCGTTCCTGGGCGGTCAGCGGCTCCGGCACCGCGTCGGGCCGGGCGACGGACACGCCGGTCGCGCGCAATTCGGCCGTGGCCCGCTGGGCCATCATCGCGGCGCCGATCCGGTCGAACGTCTCCAGAGCCGCGCTCAGCTGCACCCGCGCCCCGGCCATGTCGTGGGTGCGTCGTAGCCACTGGCCGTACGCGAACTGGATGCGTGCGTAGTCCCAGGGCCAGCGGGCGGCGTCCGGGAGGGCCAGGGCGGCCTCGAACAGCTTCGCGGCGTCCCCGTCGCCCGCTGCGACGGCGGCGGCCCCCGCGGTGATCAGCTCGATGCGGGGCCCGATACGGGGGATGCCGGCTTCCTGGGCGGCGCGGACATGTGCCTGCGCGTCCTCGATACGGCCCGTGCGGACCGCCGCCTCCACGTAGTCCAGGACCATCCACCGGCCCGGAACACCGGGGGTGGGGACTCCCGGCGGGCCGATCCGCGCCGCCTGCACGAGGGCCTCCTCGAAGTCGCCCTGCCCGAGGGCCGCGAGATTGCGCGCCGACCGTGCGTAGCCCTCCGTCACGTCCATGCCGCGCGGTGCGGCCCAGGTCGTGGTCTCCTCGCTGCGGGTACGGGCCAGAGCGGCGTTGCCGCGCAGTGCGGCACCCGAGGCCAGGACGGCCCGGACCTGGTGCTCCCAGAACTGGTAGCCGTAGACCACCGCTAGGTCCAGCCCCTCCTGCGCGAGCCGTTCCGCCTCGTCCCACTGTCCGTGGACGTAGGAGTCCTGGCAGAGCAGCATCAGCGCGGGGATCACCATGCCGATGGCGCCGCCGTCGCGCTCTCGTTCGATCATGCGGTGCAGCAGGTGGCGGTAGTCGGACAGAGCGTCCAGGGCGACGGCGGCGAACCCGAGCGGGACGATCTGCCAAGGGGCCGCGTCGGTGGGCAGTGCGGCGAACGCGTCGGCGAGTCCCTCCCGGATCGCGTCGGACTTGCGGGTGGGATCGACGTATGCGTCGTAGCACAGCCGGAACGTGCTGACCGCCTCCGGCGGGAACCGGGCCATCGCGGTGTCGAGCAGCTTCCACGGTTCGGGCCGCAGGGTGAAGAGGCTGACCAGCAGCAGGGTGTACAGGATCCCGAGGTGGTCCCAGTTGTCGGTCCGGGCGCCACCGGTGACGTCGTCGAGGGCCCTGGCCAGCAGCCGGTAGGCGGCATCCACGTCGCCCTCGTCATGGGTGAGGAGGTGGGCGGTGGCGGCGAACACCAGACCGGTCGGAGTGTCCGGGGTCTGTCCCGCGTTGGCCAACAGCCGGTTCACCTGGTCCAGTTGGCCGGTCATGGTGGCGAGGAAGGCGGCCTCGACCAGGCGGCGGGACCGGTCGACCGGGTGCGGGCTGAGCTCACCGGCGCGCATCAGTGCCGTGACCGCGGCGGACGCGGCCACCCGCCGCCGGTCCGAGACCAGCGCCCCGACCGGTGCCGACCGGTCGCCGGGGGTGGTACCGCGCCGCCAGGCGGCCAGCGCCGCCTCGTCCAGCGCCCGCGCCACCGCCTCGTCCGGTCCGGTGGCGGCCTCGGCGAGATGCCAGGCGTGGCGCTCGGGATCGTCGTCCAGGGCGGCGGCGAGCGCCTCGTGCGCGGCTCGGCGCTCGCAGGGTGGGGCCAGGTTCACGACGGCCGTGGCGATCAGTGGGTGGCAGAACGTGAGACCGCAGCCGGCCGCCGGCGCGCGGACCAGACCGGCTCGCTCGGCCGGTACGAGGTCGTCGATGTCGGCAGATCCCTCCGCGGCGGTACGCAGGACGGTGAGTCCGGCGCCGGAGTCCAGGGCGGCCAGCAGCAGGAGCCTGCGCGTCGGCGCGGGCAGCTCCGCGAACAGTCCGGCGCAGGTGGCCTCCAGCCGTCGTGAGAGCGGCAGCCGGTCGGGCAGCGGGTCCTGGCCTCCGCGCTGCCGGGCGGTCAGCGCGGCGGGCAGCTCCTGGAGCGCGAGCGGGTTGCCATCGGCTTCGGCCAGCAGGCGCCGTCGCACCGCGGGCGCCAGCCCCGGGGCGTGCGCGTCCAGGACGGCCCCGGACTCCTCCGTGCCGAGCGACCCGACCCGGCGCTCGGGCAGCCCGGACCGGCGGAACAGGTCTTCGGTGCCGGTCCTGGAGGCGGCGAGGAAGACGATCGGGGCGTCCGCGATACGCCGTACGACAAAGCCCAGGACAGCCGCGCTGACCTCGTCGAACCACGCCACGTCGTCCGCGAGCAGCAAAAGTCCACGCTCGGCCGTGGTCAGCTCCAGAAGGGCGAGCACCGCCGTCGACACCACCTGCTCCGGAGCGGGGGTCCGGGACAGGCCGAAGAGCTCGTGGAGGGCATCGCGATGGTGCTCGGTGAGCCGGTCGACGTCATGGCGTACGGGGTACAGCAGCTGGTGCAGCGCCGAGAACGCGATCCGGGCCTCCGCCTGCACGCCGCACGCGCGCAGGACCCGCATTCCGAGAACCGTGGCCCGGGCCGCCGCCGCGTCCAGGAGAGCCGTCTTGCCTACTCCGGGCTCGCCGTACATCAGAAGTCCCGAGCCGCCCTGGCCGGGAGCGGCGAGCAGGGAGTCGATCAGCTCCAGCTCGCCCGCACGTCCCAGCAGCTGCGCCCCCGCCACGGACGATCGGGGCGTTTCCGGGGCCTGACGGCGCCTCTCGGAGGTGCTCACTGTTTGAATATAGACCCACCAAATTGTTTGAGCGTGCAAACAGTTGCCCACACGGCGAGATGGGCTGAGGACCGGTGAGATGTACCCCCGATGCCCAGGAGATCCGCCCGGGAAGACTCCGGGCCGACGGCTCGGGGCAGAGCGCGCTGTTCGGGCCGGTGAGGCCGCAGTGCCGAATCGCCGGCGAACCGGCGGGCAGGCCGGGGTTGCGCGCCAAGGGCAGTCGACTCTCACGTCCAAGCCGGCTGTATCAGCCCGGTTCAGCCGGCGTTCGGGGAGCCGCGGAGTGCTCCGGCCAACACGGGGACCAGCCACCGTTCGATCTGCTCCGGGGGCTCATCGGCCAGTTCGGTTCCTATGGGCGCCAACACGAGCCAGTTCAGCAGGCCGGCCGCGCACCTGATGCGGAAGTTCCACTCCCGCTCGTCGACGCCGGGAATCTTCGCCGAGAGGTGCCTGACAACATCCCGGCGGGACTGCTGGAACTTCGCCGTCAGCCGGCCCCAGCCCTCTGGGGGGTCGATCCCGACGCGAGCCACCGTCCGCATGACCGCCAGATCCCGTCCGCCGACCGCCAGCGCACGCATCATCGGCCCGGCGAACGCCGCGGCCACGTCCTCGACACCGGACGCGGTGCCGAGCGAGGCGACCTCGTCGATCTGCGCGTCGAGGTACCGCTCCAGCGCGTTCTCGATCGCCGAGTCGCACAGCGCCTTCAGTGACCCGAAGTGGTAGCTCACCGCGGACACGTTGGCTCCGGCTCGGTCGGTGATCTCGCGAAGGCTCACGCCCTCCTGGCCACGTTGCGCGAGCAACTCCTGCGCGGCGGCCAGCAGGCCGTCCCGTGTCCGCTGGCCGGCCTCACGGCGCTGGTCTGTCCGTTCTGTCACCATGAAGAGAACTCAAACAGCTGCTTGATTTTACTGTCAAGCGCTCATCGCCTCGGGGCGGCTCGTCGGGCGACCGTGAAACGCCAGGTCGGCGCCCTCCTCTAGGCACGCGACAGACATCGCCCGGCAAGTAAATCAATCATTCGCTTGACATGTCTGCAGGGCCGTCCGTAAAGTCAAGCGAGCGTTTGATTTAAGAGCGCCCGCAGCGGCGCGAACCCGTCTCGACGGATCCCGGATCCGGAGAACCGACACAGAGGACCACGACATGAAGTCGCTCGGATGGAAGACGATCATCGCCACGGCCGCGGTCACAAGCCTGGCCGGTCTCACCCTCGCCGCCGCACCGACACAGGCCGCAAGCCCCGTCCCCGGCAGCACGCACGTCCACACCGCCGGCCACACTCAGGCCCCCGCGGCCCTCAGCCCTCGCGAGCTGTCGGCGCTGCCCCTCACCGACCGCCACCTGACCCGGCACGAGATAGCCAATCTCGCGGTCGTGCTGAACGCGTACCACGTGGCGGAGGGCAACAGCCTGGACCCGGACGCGTTCGTCGACAGCTTCGCCAAGGACGGCGTCTTCAACGACATGGTCGCCGGCGCGGCCTACCGCGGCACAGCTCTCGGTGACGTCCCGCGCTACATGGTCGGCCTCTTCCCCGACGTCCACCGTGAACTCAAGCGCATCACCGTGAACGGCGACACGATCAGCATCGAACTGTCCATCCAAGGCACGTTCGAGGGCCCGCTGCAGTCACCGGCGGGCACCGTCAAGCCGAACGGCGCGAAGGTCGACGTGCCGACCGCCGACTTCTGGTACCTGCGCAACGGCAAGGTCGAGAAGTTCAACTGCTTCGTCGGCTACACGAAGATGTACGCCGACATGGGCGTGAACATCGACTGGGCCTCCGCGGTCAACAAGCACTGAGCCGTACGACATCTGGCACGCGACAACTGATCACCATCGACAGCGAACAGGCCCGGGTCTTTGACCTGGGCCTTTTCCATCGAGGAGTGACGA
>NZ_JAYWVC010000009.1:0-96250 GCF_036281785.1 Streptomyces chiangmaiensis
TTTCACCGCGAATGGTGCCGACCGGGTCCCGGTCGGCACCATTCGCGTTTTCCACTCCCGCATGGGCGCGGCCTCCGCTGGCCCCCCGAGCGCGCCCCTTCCTAGACTCTGAGGTGTGGCCCGGCCCAACGAAGAGGTCGAGGCGCTCCTTCAGGAGTACGCGGACCTCATAGCGATCACGGGAGGCGACGCCTTCAAGGTGCGCGCCTACGAGAAGGCCGCGCGCGCCATCGGCGGCCATCCCGCCGACGTCTCACGGCTGGACGCCGACGGTCTGCGGGACATCCCGAACGTGGGCAGATCGATCGCCGAGAAGGTGATGGAGTACCTGCGCACCGGCACCGTCACGGCGGTCGAGGAACGCCGGGCGAAGATCCCCGCCGGGGTACGGGAGCTCATCACCATCCCCACACTGGGCCCGAAGAAGGCGATGAGGCTCTACCAGGACCTGCACATCTCCTCGGTGAGCGAACTGGCCGCGGCCATCGAGGCGGACGCACTGCACGATCTGAAGGGCTTCGGCGAGAAGACGCAGGAGAACCTCCTGCACGGCATCGACCTGATGCAACAGGCAGGCGGCCGTATCCCGTTGCACCTCGCCCTCGACACCGCCGAGGAGATCGTCTCCGAGCTCTCGGGGGTGAGCGGCTGCAGGCGCTGCACCCACGCCGGGTCCCTGCGGCGTATGAAGGAGACCATCGGCGACATCGACGTCCTCGTCGCCGCGCAGCGGTCGGCGCCGTTCATGGACGCGCTCGCCGCGCTGCCGTCGGCCGCGGAGGTGATCGCCCACGGCACGAAGAAGACGTCGATCCGCACCACCAAGGGTGTCCAGGTGGACCTGCGGGTCCTGCCGCCCGAGTCGTGGGGTGCAGGACTGCAGTACTTCACCGGCAGCAAGGCCCACAACATCCGCACCCGCACCATGGCCGTCCGCCAGGGGCTGAAGCTCTCCGAATACGGCCTGTTCGACGTGGACAGCGGGGAGTCGGTCGCCTCCCGTTCCGAGGAGGAGGTGTACGCCCGGCTCGGACTGCCCTGGATACCACCTACGCTGCGTGAGGACCGGGGGGAGATCGAGGCCGCGCTGCGCGGCGAGTTGCCGGACCTGGTGACCGAGCGGAACATCCGCGGCGACCTGCACACCCACACGGACCTCACCGACGGTCTCGCACCGCTGGAGGAGATGGTGGCGGCCGCCGCCGAACGCGGCTACGCGTACTACGCGATCACGGACCATGCGCCCCGTCTGTACATGCAGCGCATGACCGACGAGAAGGCCCTCGCCCAGCGCGAGCGGATACGGGCGCTGGACGGCACCCGTCACGGAATGCGGCTGCTGCACGGTACCGAGCTCAACATCGGCCCCGAGGGGGACGTGGACTGGCCCGAGGAGTTCCTCGCGGGCTTCGACATCTGTGTGGCCTCGCTGCACTCGCATTTCGACCTGGGCCGCAAGGAGATGACCGCACGGCTCGTGCGCGCCTGCGAGAACCCCCACGTCAACGTCCTCGGCCACCCGACGACTCGGCTGATCGGCAAACGCAAGGGAGTCGACGCCGACTGGGACGAGGTGTTCGCCGTCTGCGCACGCACCGGTACCGCGCTGGAGATCAACGCCCAGCCCGACCGGCTCGACCTGTGCGACGAGGACATCCTGCGCGCCAAGGAGCACGGCGCGAAGTTCGCCGTGAACACCGACGCCCACTCCGTTCTCCACCTCGCCCAGCTGCGCTACGGCATCGGCACCGCGCAGCGCGGCTGGCTCACCCCCGACGATGTGATCAACACCTGGCCGCTGCGCAGCCTGCGCCGGTTCCTGCGCAAGGGCGCGTCCGCGTGACCCTCCTCGGGTCCGCCACGGGACGGACACCGCCCGGAGGCAGCGGCGCCGCGGTGGCGGGGCGGGTCACACGGGCCGTGCCGCGCGCAGGGGACGGAGCGTGAGCGTGCCGTCGGACTCGGCGTCGACGCGGGAGCCGAACTCCCGGCCGCACCGGTCGAGTACGTCACGCAGCCACCGTGTGTCCTCGGGCGATGCGTGCTCCAGCCGCATCCTGCGTGCCTGGAGGGGCACCATCCGGACTCCGGCCAGCCGGCCCGAGTCCTGCTGCACCGACACCAGGAACAGCAGCCGCAGGTCGTCGCGGTACCTCTCGTAGCCGCCGATGCCCTCGTAGTCGTCCACCAGGTCACCGCAGCCGTACAGGACGAGCCGGCCCCGGTACGCCTCCAGCGGGCGCGGATGGTGCGAGGAATGCCCGTGCACGATGTCGACCCCTGCATCGACGAGCGCATGGGCGAAGCCGATCTCGGCGCGGGAGACGTCGTAGCCCCAGTTGGCGCCCCAGTGCACGGAGGCGACCGCGATGTCGCCCGGGCGCTTCATCTGCCGCAGACGGCCGGCGAACGCGGCCGCGGCCGCCACCGACGGCTCCCTGACGAAGTCGACACCGGCTCGGTCCTCGGCGGCGGCCCAGTCGTCCGGGATCCCGCTGGACGCCATCCCGAAGGAGAACACCAGCACACGGCCGCCCGTGTGCAGGGGGACGATGGCCGGGCGCTGCGCCGCTACGGCGTCCCGGCCCGCCCCCGCCGTCCGCAGCGCCGCTCCTGCCAGGGAGTCGAGCGTCTCCTCGAGTCCGCGCCGGCCGAAGTCGAGCACGTGGTTGTTGGCGAGGGCGCAGACGTCCGGCCGGGCGGCGGCCAGGCACGGCAGGTTGCCCGGGCTCATGCGGTAGTGGACGCCCTTGCCGGGCGCGAAGTCCCCGTCCCGGGTCACGGAGGTCTCCAGGTTGATCACCCGCACGTCGGGCCCGGCCGCGTCCAGGATCGGCAGCGCCTCGCCCCAGGGCCAGGAGAAGGCGGCCGGCCGGGGAATGGGCCCGTTCGCCTCCTCGGCCAGACCGACATAGGCCCGGGCGTCGTGGATGTACGACTCCCGCAGCGCCGGATCTCCGGGATGCGGGAGGATCTGGTCGACGCCCCGGCCGAGCATCACGTCACCGCCGAAGAACACGGTGACGACGTCGCCTTGCACTCTCCCAAGCTAAGACGGTCGCGGGCGCGGTGCGAGGCACCGGCGGCGCGGATCCCGGACGCCAGTGCTTCGACCGGAAAGGTTCACCGGCTCGCGACGCGAGCTTGCCGGCAGACCTTTCCGGCCACAGCACTAGACGTGGGCGGGGGCCATATGGTCGGTGAACCAGTCACGGGCCAGTTCGGTCACCGCCTCCAGCGCTCCGGGCTCCTCGAACAGGTGCGTGGCGCCGGGCACGATCGCGAGGTGGTTCTCGCAGCGCAGCCGGGCCTGGGCCTGCCGGTTGAGGTCGAGCACCGTCAGGTCGGCGCTGCCGACGACGAGGAGCGTGGGTGCGCCGACGGCGGCAAGCCGGGGCCCGGCGAGGTCGGGCCGACCGCCGCGGGAGACGATGGCCGCGATCTCCGCGCCCGGCTCCGCGGCGGCCCACAGGGCGGCGGCCGCGCCGGTGCTGGCGCCGAAGTATCCAAGGGCGAGACTCTCGGCCTCCGGTTGTCCGCGCAGCCAGTCGGTAGTGTCGGCCAGCCGTTCCGCCAGCAGACCGGTGTCGAACACATTGGCCCGGTCCCGCTCCTCCTCCTCGGTGAGCAGGTCGAACAGCAGCGTGCCGAGCCCGGCCCGGTTCAGTCCCGTGGCGACGAACTGGTTGCGCGGGCTGTGCCGGCTGCTGCCGCTGCCGTGCGCGAAGAGCACGATCCCGCTCGCGCCCTCGGGCACGGTCATCCGGCCCCGCAGCCGGACGGCACCGGCAGCCGCCTCCACCTCCCGGTCCGTGGGCCCGGCTCCGGCGAACCCGCTGGGGCGGCCCGCCATCCGTTCCAGGCAGTTGGCCACCTCCTCGTCGCCGACCTGGGCGAAGTCGATGTAGAACTGGCCGACCGCGAAGAAGTCCACCGGCGTGTCCAGGGCGACCAGCTCATCGGCCTCCCCACTCAGCCGCGCGGTCCAGTCCCGCGGCGCGACGGGCACCGCGAGCACGATCCGCGCCGCTCTTCGGGCACGGGCGATCCGGCAGGCGGCCCGCGCGGTCGATCCGGTGGCCACGCCGTCGTCGACGATCACGACGGTGCGTCCCTCGACGCCGACCGGTGGGCGTCCGCCCCGGTAGCGCAGGCCGCGTCGCTCCAGTACGTCGCGTTCGTGCTCCTCGACCTGTGCCAGTTCGAACGGTGTGACGCGCGCCTCGCGGACCACCGCGTCGTTGATCACGCGCACACCGTCCTCGCCGATCGCGCCCATCCCCAGCTCAGGCTGGAAGGGCACGCCCAGCTTCCGGACCAGGCAGACGTCCAACGGGGCGCCGAGCACCTGGGCGACCTCCGCTGCGACCGGCACGCCTCCCCTGGGCAGCCCCAGGACCACGACGTCCTCTCCCCTGAGGTGTCGCAGGCGTTCGCCCAGTTGCCGGCCTGCTTCGAGACGATCCGTGAAGACCACGATGCCGCCTCCTCACTCCTGGGGGAACCAGAGCGGAGCGGGCGGGGCGTCCTCCGGGGCCCCGGCCGCCGTGATGCCGCCCGCTGCGGCGCGCAGCAGCTGCCGGCCCATCGAGATCAGGGCCCGTCCCGCGGCGAGTTCGTCGCCGATCTCGGGCACCGCCGAGTCGTACGGGTTCCGGTGGGCCTCGGCACAGCTCTCCAGAACGTTGTCACCGGTGTCCAGGACAACCCGGGCCCTGGTGGCAGGGTCGCGTTCGGACAGGTACAGGTTCAGCCTCCACTCCTTGGCGGACGGAGGCCGGTTGCCTGTCGCTCGAGTCATCTTCCGTCCTCCTCACACCTGCTCACACCCGTACGAGGCAGCGAGGCACAGGAGCGAGCGGCTTTCTTCCACTGTGACTCCGATGGCCGCGTGCCGCATGGTGCCCGTGGGGCGCCTCGCCGGAGCGGGCAGAATGGCGCCATGACCACGCGTTCCTGCCCGTGCGGGCTGCCCGAGGCGTACGAGAGCTGCTGCGGCCGTTTCCACGCGGGCGCCGGGGTCGCGCCGACCGCCGAGGCGCTCATGCGGTCCCGGTACAGCGCGTTCGTGAGGGGGGACACGGGGTATCTGCTGCGGACCTGGCATCCGCGCACCCGGCCCGCGCGGCTCGACCTCGACCCGGGGATGCGCTGGACCGGTCTCGAGGTCCTGGAGACGACCGGCGGGTCGGCCTTCCATTCCGCGGGAACCGTGACGTTCCGTGCCTCCTACCGGGGCGGCACCCTGCACGAGCGCAGCCGGTTCGAACAGGTCGACGGGGCATGGGTGTACGTCGACGGGGACTTCCTCGACTGACGGCACCGGGCGGCGCCCCTGACCGCCGGGCGTTCCGGGGCCGGCGCCCCGGCCAGTGCTGTGGCCGGAAGGGTTTGCCGGAAAGCTCGCGGCGTCCTGGGGGCACCTCTCACGCCCTTCGGGCAGTGGGGGGAGCACCGCAAGGCGCAGCATCACCCGCGCACTGGATGTACTCGGGTGACACGACAACGCGGCGAGGTGCCGTGCCGGGCGTCGCGAGCCGGTGAATCTTGCCGGTCGCAGCACTAGGGCGCCAGGATGTCCAGTTCCTGCAGCGCGCCGACCGTGATCTCTCGGGTCAGTTGCTCCGCGCGGACCGGGTCACCCTCCCGCACCGCCTCCGCAAGTTGCACATGCAGGGTGACCGCGGCCGGATCGGGGTCCTCGAACATGACGTCGTGGTGGGTCCGGCCCGACAGGACCTCGGCGACGACATCGCCCAGGCGGGCGAACATCTCGTTGCCCGACGCGTCCAGAATCACCCGGTGGAAGGCCACGTCATGCACCAGATAGCCCGCCAGCTGATGGCCGCGTGAGTGGGCGACCATGCCCAGCGCGCACTCGGTGAGCTCGGCGCACTGCTCGGCCGTGGCGTGCCGCGCGGCCAGTCCTGCGGCGACGGGTTCGATCGCCGAGCGCAGCACGGTCAGCGAGCGCAACTGCCGCGGGCGGTCGGCGCCGGCCAGCCTCCACCGGATGACCTGGGGGTCGTAGACGTTCCACTCGGACTCCGGACGGACCGTGACGCCCACGCGGCGGCGGGACTCCACCAGGTGCATCGACTCGAGGACGCGCACCGCCTCGCGCATCACGGACCGCGACACCTCGAAGTGCTGGGCGAGTTCGTCGGTGCGCAGAACGCTGCCCGGCGGGTACGCGCCCGCGGTGATCGCGGGGCCGAGGGAGTCCAGTACACGGCCGTGCAGCCCCCGGCCCGGTGTGCTCATGCACTCAGAGTACGAGGCAGGTCACGAGAAGAAAAAGTCAGACTTATTTGTCACAGACTCTTGAATTCGTCGTACCTAATCGGTTTCAGTGACGTCGACAACAGTCGGCGAAGACAGCGAGGAAGCGATGAGTACCCCCCACGTCGTCGTGATCATGGGCGTCGCGGGCACGGGCAAGACCACGATCGGGCCCCTGCTCGCCTCCCGGCTCGGCGTTCCGTACGCCGAGGGCGACGACTTCCACCCCCCGGCCAACATCGCCAAGATGTCGGCCGGAATCCCGCTCGACGACGAGGACCGCTGGCCCTGGCTGGACGCCATCGGCGCCTGGGCCCACGAGCGGGCGGGGCTCGGCGGGGTGGTCAGCAGCTCGGCGCTGAAGCGGGCCTACCGCGACCGGCTCCGGGCCGCGGCTCCCGGCATCGTCTTCGTGCACCTCACGGGCGACCGCTCGCTCATCGAGGACCGGATGGCGCACCGGCAGGGGCACTTCATGCCCACCGCACTGCTGGACTCCCAGTTCGCCACGCTCCAGCCGCTGGAGCCGGACGAGCCGGGGGTCGCGGTGGACGTCTCGGGCAGTCCCGAGGCGATCACCGACCGCGCCGTGAACGCCCTGCGGGACTTCGAGCGGTCCTCCACCGCGCCGTAGGTCCCCAACCTCGCACTACCCCTCGGCTCTTGTGGCGTGCTCCTCTCCCCGGGGCCGCCGTGCCGAGGGCTTTCCTCACCCGAAACCGAGAGTTCCTCTCCTCACCCAAGGGAACCCCCCGTGACCAGACTCAGCGAGATGCTGGCAGCGGACACCGTCGAGCCGATCACATCGGCGGGCCACGCTCAGCTGGGCATCGCGGTACTGGCGGGTATCGCCGTCATCGTGCTGCTCATCACCACGTTCAAGCTCCACGCCTTTCTGGCCCTGACCATCGGCTCGCTCGCACTGGGCGCGTTCGCCGGGGCGCCGCTCGACAAGGCGATCACCAGTTTCACCACCGGGCTCGGCTCGACCGTCGCCGGTGTGGGCGTACTGATCGCGCTGGGCGCGATCCTCGGCAAGCTGCTCGCCGACTCCGGCGGCGCGGACCAGGTCGTCGACACGATCCTCGCCAAGGCGAAGGGCCGCGCGATGCCTTGGGCCATGGTCCTGATCGCCTCGGTGATCGGTCTGCCGCTGTTCTTCGAGGTCGGCATCGTGCTGCTGATCCCGGTCGTGCTGATGGTGGCCAAGCGCGGCAACTACTCCCTGATGCGCATCGGCGTCCCGGCGCTCGCGGGCCTGTCCGTGATGCACGGTCTGATCCCCCCGCACCCGGGCCCGTTGGTCGCCATCGACGCCGTCAAGGCCAACCTCGGAGTGACGCTGGCGCTCGGCGTTCTGGTCGCCATCCCCACGGTGATCATCGCGGGTCCGCTGTTCTCGAAGGTCGCCGCCCGCTGGGTGGACGTCCCGGTCCCGGAGCGCATGATCCAGCCGCGTCCGTCCGAGGAACTGGAGAAGCGCCCCGGCTTCGGACCCACCCTCGCCACCGTGCTGCTGCCGGTCGTCCTGATGCTGTCCAAGGCGCTGGTCGACATCGTCGTGGACGACCCGGCGAAGACGGTACAGCGTGTGTTCGACGTGATCGGCTCGCCGCTGATCGCGCTGCTCTCCGCTGTGATCGTCGGCATCTTCACGCTGGGCCGCCCGGCCGGGTTCAGCAAGGAGCGGATCTCGCAGACCGTCGAGAAGGGGCTCATGCCCATTGCCGGCATCCTGCTCATCGTCGGTGCCGGCGGCGGCTTCAAGCAGACGCTGATCGACAGCGGCGTGGGCCAGATGATCCTCGACATATCCAAGGACTGGTCGATCCCCGCGCTGTTGCTGGGCTGGCTGATCGCGGTGGCCATCCGGCTCGCGACGGGTTCGGCGACCGTCGCCACTGTCTCGGCGGCCGGTCTGGTCGCACCGCTCGCGGCCGACATGTCGACGACCCACGCGGCGCTGCTCGTGCTGGCGATCGGCGCCGGCTCGCTGTTCTTCAGTCATGTCAACGACGCCGGATTCTGGCTGGTCAAGGAGTACTTCGGACTGAGCGTCGGACAGACCGTCAAGACCTGGTCCGTCATGGAGACGATCATCTCGGTGGTCGCGGGCGGTCTGGTCCTGCTGTTGTCCCTGGTGATCTAGTGCGGCGATGACGGCTCACCCCCTCTTCGACATCGGCGGTCGTACGGCACCGGTGACCGGCTCCAGCCGCGGCATCGGGCCCGCCCCGGCCCGCGGCCTCGCCGAGTCCGGCTGCACGGTCGTCCTGGACGGACGGGACGCCGCGAGGCTCGCCGAGGCGGCAGCCGGGCCGCCCGGTGACGTCCGCACGGCTGTGTTCGACGTCACCGACGGCCCCTCGGTGGCCGCCGGGGTCGCGGACGTCGAGGAGCGGGTGGGCCCGCTCGACATCCTGGTCGACAACGCGGGCATGCAACTGCGGGCGCCACTGCCCGAGTTCACGGACTCCGGCTGGCACCGGATCCTGGACAGCAACAGTGCGCGGACGGACGCCGGAACGTGTGCCGGGACACCCGCTACCTCGGCAGCACGGCCCGATCCCCGCATGTACCAGGGCGGGTTCGCGGCCCGGGTGACCGTTCCCGCCGACCGGCTGAGGGCCGTTCCGGCAGGTCTCGGGCTGCGTCGGGCGGCACTCACCGAACCGCCGGCCGTCGCGATGCATGCGGTACCGCGGGCCGGACCGGTGGCGGGACGGCGTGTGCTGGCGGCGGACCGAAGCCGGTCCTGCAAGGTGCTGCCGGACCTCGGGCCCTGAGCGTGGCGGCCGTGCCGGTCACGGCCGCCACAAGGGGTGCTCCCGCTCCACCCACTCCCGGCTGACCTCGCCCGTCCGCAGCCCCCGCCGCGCCTCCGGGTCGCCGAGGGCCATGCCGATGTGCCCGGCCAGGACCACGCCGATGGTCAGGGCGAGCCAGTCGTGGACGAAGGTCGCCGAGGTGCGCCACACCAACGGGGTGAGGTGGGTGAACCACATCAGCAGCCCCGTGCCGAGCATCACCAGCGTGGCACCCGCGATCCAGGCCGCGTACGTCTTCTGCCCCGCGTTGAACTTGGCGGCGGGACGCGAGGCACGGCGATGGTCGCGACGCAGCGCCGCGCGCAGCCAGATCCGGTCGTGCGGCCCCCATCGGTTGAGGTGGCCGAGATCCTTGCGGAAGGCCCGGGAGACGAGGCCCGCCAGGACCGGGACCGGAAGCATGAGGCCGGCCCATTCGTGGATCCCGACCACCAGTTCGCGGCGGCCCACCAGCTCAGCGAACGCCGGGATGTACAGGCAGGCGGCCGTCGCCACGCACACGCCCATCAGCACGGCTGTGACACGGTGCACCCATTTCTCGCCTCGGCTGAAGCGGCGTACGCGCGCGGCACGGGCCGGGGCCTCAACTGGTGGGTGCATCGTCGCGTCCGTTCGACCTGCCGACCCACGCGTCCACGTCGTACCCACGCTCCTCCCAGTAGCCCGGGCGCACACCGCGGGTCACGGTGATGCCGGAGAGCCACTTGGCCGACTTGTAGAAGTACATGGGAGCGACATAGAGGCGCACCGGGCCGCCGTGGTTGTGGCTGACCGGCTTGTCCTGCATCTTCAGGGCGACCAGGACATCGCTCCGGCGTGCCTGGTCGAGAGTGAGGCTCTCGGTGTACGCGCCGTCGAAACAGGTGAAGCGGACCGCGCCGGCGGACGGATCGACGCCCGCGGCGTCCAGCAGCGTGGAGAGCCGCACCCCTTCGAACGGCGTCTTCGGCACCCGCCAGCCCGTGACGCACTGGACGTCGTGCACGAGCCGGGTCTGCGGCAGGGCGCGCAGGTCGGCGAGCGTGTACGTCGCCGGATGGTCGACCATGCCGTCGACGGTGAGGCGGTAGTCCGTCTCGGTCTTGCGGGGGACGGACGCCGTCACCGAGTAGTAGCGGAAGCCACCGCCGTTGGGCAGCAGTCCGGTCAGGCCCGTCGGGTCCTTGCCGGAGACACCGCCGAGGAAGGTCTCCAGGCCGCGCTGGAGCACGGGCGCGGCGACCACGCCGAGCGCGCCGAGCCCCAGGGTGCCCAGCAGGACCCGGCGGCCGATCGGGCTGCCGGCGGCCCTGTCTTCCGGCGCCTCCCGGCCCGCGGGCTTCGGGGCGTCCCCCTCTTCGGGTCGCTTAGGGTTCACACCACGATTCGAGCACCCGGCACCCCCTGGGGGCCAGGGGGACCGGGTGCCCGTCAGGATTCCGTAACCACTTCTCAACCGGTTCTCATGAAGTGGATCTCCGCCCGCGCCCGGTCAGCCCGCCGACTCCGCCGCCTTCTCCAGCTGGAACGCCTCGTTGCCCAGGCCGATGCGGGCGTGTGCCTGTGGTCTGCGCGAGCGCAGCAGCAGCCCCTGGACAAGACCGAGCACCAGGGCCACGCCGATGATCGCCGGGAGCAGCCATCCGAGGACGGAGTCCGGACCCGTGCCGACCAGGACGTCGAAGTCCTTGACCGTGTAGCCGACGATCACGAGCAGCGCGAGACCCGACACCGCGGAGGTGACGAGCCGCCAGGCCTGCGCGCCCGCAGACCCGCGGCGCGCGAAGAAGACGATCACCGAGGCGGAGGCTCCCACCATCAGCAGGGTGACACCGAGCGCGCCGACGCTGCCGAACCAGGTGAACAGCTGCAGCACGGGCGCGGTCGGATCGCCGCTCGGCTTGCCGTCGGTCACCGCGAAGGCGATCACGACCACCGTGGACACCGCGCTCTGCAGCAGCGATCCCGAGCCCGGGGCTCCGCTCGCGCCCGTCGTACGCCCGAAGACGGTCGGCAGCAGGCCCTCTCGGCCCATGGCGAACGCGTACCGGGCGACGACGTTGTGGAAGCTGAGCAGCGCCGCGAACATACCCGTCACGAACAGCACGTGCAGCACGTCGGTGAAGGTGTGGCCGAGGAGGGACTCGGTCAGCCAGAACAGCAGGCCCGCGCTCTGCTTCTGTGCGGCCGGGACGATCGCGGAGGGCCCCGCGGCGATCGTCAGCGCCCAGGAGCTGATGGCGAAGAAGACGGAGACGAAGCCGATCGCGAGGAACATCACGCGGGGCACCAGGACGTGCGGGCGGCTGGTCTCCTCGGCGTAGACGGGCGCCTGTTCGAAGCCGGTGAAGGCGGCGATGCAGAAGCACAGCGCCGTGCCGACGCCCGCGCCGGTGAGCGTGTCCGGGTTGAACGCGTGCAGTGACAGGCCTTCCTTGGCGGGGTCGCCCACGGCTGCCACATCGAAGATGACGACGAGCGCGACCTCGATCAGCAGCAGCACGCCGAGCACGCGCGCGTTGACGTCGATCTTCAGCCAGCCGAGCACGCCGACGACGAGGACGGCGGCCAGCGCCGGTATCCACCAGGCGACCTGGAGGTCCAGATAAGTGGCGAACAGCCCGGAGACCTCGAAGCCGAAGATGCCGTAGATCCCCAACTGCAGGGCGCTGTAGGCGACGAGGGCGACCACCGCCGAGGCCGCGCCCGCCGTGCCGCCGAGACCGCGGGCGATGTAGGCGTAGAAGGCGCCCGCGTTGTGGACGTGACGGCTCATCTCCGCGTACCCGAAGGAGAACAGGGCCAGCACCACCCCGAGAATCACGAAGAGCAGCGGCTGGCCGACGATGCCCATCACCCCGAATGTGGTGGGCATGACACCTGCAACCACCATGAGGGGCGCGGTCGCGGCCAGCACGGACAGCAGCAGTCCCGCCGTGCCGAGCCGGTCCGCACGCAGCGCGCGCTCCTGCCCCTTGAAGGTGCTGATGGCGCCGCCGTCGGCGGCGGCCGGTCTGCTCGTACTCGAACTGCCGGTCGTCATCTCGCGGTTGTCCTTTCGGATCGTGTGAGCGGGACTTTCGGATCGTTCCGGCGGGGAGCCGTCACACCGCACCGAGCGCCCATGCGCGCGCGGTACGGAATGCCTGGTGTGGGTCGCGGTCCGGGTACGACCACGGCGCCGGGGTCGCGTACGGCCCGATGCGGTGGAACAGGGCCGCGGCCTCGGCGCCCCGGCCCTCGCAGTGCTTGGCGTGGGCCAGGAAGTTGAGGTCGACATGACGACGCGGGTGGTCCTCGCGCTCCCACTCCAGCCACCAGTCGAACGCGGCATTCATCACCTGGCGGGCCCGCCGCCCCACCCAGTGCCCCGAAGCGACGGGATCGGCGGACTCGACGCCGGCGGCGAGCACGCGGTACCGCTCGGCGTGCGCGACCACCGGGAGGATGGCGAGCGGCGAGTCGGCGGGGGCCTGTTCGGCGGCCCAATTGGCGAAGTCGTACACCTCGTGCAGCGGGTCCTGGCCGGCGTCGGCGCAGCGCTCGGCGAGCCGGGCGATCATCAGGTGGTGCGCGTGATGGTGGTCGGCGTAACGGGCGCGGACCTCGTCGAAGAGGCGGAGCACCTCCTCCTCGGTGCCGAGCGAGCGCTCGAGGATCAGCCGGCCGAGCCAGGGCGTGGGATCCTCGGGGGCCAGTGCGGCCGCCGCCAGACAGGCCTCGCGGGCCGTGTCCGGGCGCTCCTTGCCCTCCAGCGCGCGGTGCACGAGCGCGTGGGCAGCGAGGGCGGACGCACCGGGCGAGTCCGGTTCGGCGAGTTGCCAGTCACGGGCCCAGCCGAGGGCGGTGGGCTCCTGCGCGAGCACGGTGACCCGGTGGCCGCGGCGGTCCCAGTCGTCGCCGGTCACGGCGAGCAGGGATCGGACGGCGGCCCAGCGCCCCCGCGCGAGGGCGGCCCGTGCGGCGACGAGCTCGGTGTCGTCGAGCGCGGCGTCGAAGACCTGGGCCGCACGCTTTCGGCCGCGGCCGAAAGACGGCGGGGGTGGGGGTGGGGGTGGCACCGCGGGGATTCCTCACAGAACGCGGTTCGTCAAGGCTCGATCACGCACAGTGAACCCCATACCAACGGTTTGCGTCAAGGGTGAACCCACACGATATCCGCTTCAACTCGCCAGCATGGCACGAGGGTTGACCGCTCGACCAATCGAGCGGCGCCGCGTCCGGGCCCGCTCCGGCCGCACCGCCGAACCCGCCTCCCTCGGCCGCCTATCCGACCGCCTTCGCCGCCGCCCGGCCGGCAGTACGTCCCGAGAACAGGCAGCCGCCGAGGAATGTGCCCTCGAGGGACCGGTAGCCGTGCACCCCGCCCCCGCCGAAGCCCGCCGCCTCCCCGGCCGCGTACACGCCCTGCAGCGGGGCGCCGCCCTCGGTCAGCACCCGTGAGGCGAGGTCGGTCTCAAGACCGCCGAGCGTCTTGCGGGTGAGGATGTTCAGGCGCACCGCGATCAGCGGTCCCGCCTTGGGGTCCAGGATGCGGTGCGGGGCGGCCGTACGGATCAGCCGGTCGCCGATGAACCTGCGGGCGCCACGTATCGCCGTCACCTGGAGGTCCTTGGTGAAGGGGTTCTGGATCTCCCGGTCGCGTGCGACGATCTCGCGGCGCAGTTCGCTCTCGTCGATGAGCGGCTCCTCGGTGAGCGCGTTCATGCCGCGCACCAGCGCTCCCAGGTCCTTTTCGACGACGAAGTCGACGCCGTTGTCCATGAACGCCTTGACCGGTCCCGGCACCTCCGCTCGTGCCCGCCCGATCACATCCCTGACCGACTTGCCGGTGAGGTCGGGGTTCTGCTCGGAGCCGGAGAGGGCGAACTCCTTGCCGATGATCTTCTGGTCCAGCACGAACCACGTGTAGTCGTACCCGGTCCTCATGATGTGCTCGAGCGTGCCGAGCGTGTCGAAGCCGGGGAAGAGCGGGACCGGCAGACGCCGGCCGCGGGCGTCGAGCCAGAGGGAGGAGGGGCCCGGCAGGACGCGGATGCCGTGGTTGTCCCAGATGGGGCTCCAGTTGTGCAGGCCCTCGGTGTAGTGCCACATGCGGTCGCGGTTGATCAGCCGGGCGCCCGTCTCCTCGGCGATGCCGAGCATCCTGCCGTCGACGTGCGCGGGCACACCGGAGACCATGCGCTCGGGCGGGGTGCCGAGACGCTCCGGCCAGTTGGCGCGCACCAGCTCATGGTTGCCCCCGAGGCCGCCGCTGGTGACGATCACCGCCTGGGCCCGGTACTCGAAGGCGCCGGCCACCACGCGGCTGCTGGCCTTGCCCCGCTCCACGTCCGACGGCTCCAGGATCTCGCCGGTGACGGTGTCGACGTCACCCGCGCTGCGCGCGAGGCCGGTGACGCGGTGCCGGAACCTCAGCTCGACGAGACCGCGCGCGACCCCGGCCCGTACCCGCCGCACGAACGGTGCGATCACTCCCGGACCGGTTCCCCAGGTGATGTGGAAGCGGGGCACGGAGTTGCCGTGCCCCGTGGCGTCGTAGCCACCGCGCTCGGCCCAGCCGACGACCGGGAAGAAGCGCATGCCCTGCCCGTGCAGCCAGGCCCGCTTCTCACCGGCGGCGAAGTCGACGTACGCCTCCGCCCACTTGCGCGGCCAGTGGTCCTCGGGGCGGTCGAAGGCGGCCGTGCCCATCCAGTCCTGGAGGGCGAGGGCGTGACTGTCCTTGATCCGCAGGCGGCGCTGCTCCGGCGAGTCGACGAAGAACAGGCCGCCGAACGACCAGAACGCCTGGCCGCCCATCGACTGCTCCGGCTCCTGGTCGAGGAGGATCACCTTCCGGCCGGCGTCCACCAGTTCCGCGGTGGCCGTGAGCCCGGCGAGGCCTGCCCCGATCACGATGACATCAGCGTCGTAGGCCATGCGCCCGTCCTCTCGCGGTGACTACCGGTCGGTACCTTGTTGCCGACGGCCCAGATCTTTGGCCAGAAGGGTGAGCGAGTCAACCGGGTGTGAACGGGTACTCGTGCCCAACGGCCGTTCCGCGGGCGGGGCCCGACGAGAAGCGGTCAAGCGCGGGCAGTGCACAGCGGTGAGCGCTACAGTCGGCGTGATACGCATCCCGTGACTCCGCCGAATCATCGAGGTAAAGCGTGTCGGTACTGGTTCTGGCTCTCGCCGTGAGCGCCGCCTTCTGCCTGGGCACCGGGTTCGTGCTGCAGCAGAGCGCCGCCCAGCAGGCGCCGTTGAGCGACTTCCTCTCGCCGCGGCTGCTGCTGGACCTGATGAGGATGCCGCGCTGGCTCGGCGGCCTCGGCCTGATGGTGACCGGCATGATCCTCAGCGCCATCGCACTGGCCCACGGCGAGATCTCCCTGGTGGAGCCGCTGGTGGCCACGAACCTGCTGTTCGCCCTCGCCGAGTCCCGCCGGCAGACCAAGCAGCCCCTCGGGCGCCAGGGCTGGTCCGGGCTCCTGCTGCTGGCCGGCGGCGTCACGGCCTTCATCGTGGCCGGTCAGCCCCAAGCGGGCAACGCGGTCACGGATCCCGTGCGGCACTGGCTGATCATCGGCGTGGTCGTGGGCGTCGCGCTGCTGCTGACGACGTATGCGAAGAAGTCGAGGCTGATCATCGGGCCGGTGCTGCTGGGACTCGCGGCGGGTCTGCTGTACGGCGTGCAGGACGCGCTGACCCGGGTCAGCGGGCAGCGGCTCACCGAGGGCGGCTGGACCGAGTTCATCACCGGCTGGCAGCCCTACGGCGTGCTGGTGCTCGGGGTGACGGGGCTGATCCTGGTGCAGAGCGCGTTCGAGACGGCGCCGCTGCGGATGTCGCTGCCGGCACTCACCGCGGCCCAGCCGCTGGCCGGAATCCTGTGCGGGGTGGGCTTCCTCGGGGACCGGCTGCACACGGACACAGGTGCACTGGCCTGGGAGGCTGTCGGGCTCGCGGCGATCGTCTTCGGCATCGTGCTGCTCGGCCTGCACCCGGCCCTGCCACGGGGACTGGGAGAGCCGGAGCGGGAGAAGGACCTGCAGCCGCGGTGACGGGCCGGGGCCGACAACCCGTGACCCCCGGTGCTCCCCGGGTCCGTGACTGCTTGGATGGGGCCATGAGTGCCGCTGACGAACTCCTCGACATCGTGGACGAGAACGACAGGGTCATCGGACAGTCGCCGCGCGGGGAGGCGTATGCGCGCGGGCTGCGACACCGGTGCGTGTTCATCCAGGCGCGGGACGTCGAGGGCCGTCTCTTCGTCCACCGCCGCACCCCCACCAAGCTCGTCTTCCCGTCCCTGTACGACATGTTCGTCGGCGGGGTCGTCGGCGCGGGAGAGAGCTACGACGACGCCGCCCTGCGGGAGGCCGCGGAGGAGCTCGGCGTCAGCGGTCTGCCCCGGCCCGAGCCGGTCCTCAAGTTCCTGTACGACGACGGCGCCGGCCGCACCTGGTGGTCGTCGGTCTACCAGGTCCGCTGTGACCTGCCTGTCAGCCCCCAGGCCGAGGAGGTCGCCTGGCACGCCTTCCTGCCCGAGGACGAGGTGGAACGCCGCCTGTCCGAGTGGGAGTGGGTCCCGGACGGGCTCGCCGCCTACGAACGCCTCAAGGAGTTCCGGCGCGCCGCGGGCTGACCGCCATCCCGCCGCCCCGGGCCCTGCGCGCGGTGCGTGACCGGCCCTGTAGGGTCCTCCACGTGAGCGAATTCGTACGGAACGTCCGGCTGTGGTTCGCACCCCAGGAGGTCCGGGAGGAAGGCCGTACGCCCGACTATCGTTTCTCGCTGGCCAACGAGCGCACCTTTCTGGCCTGGCTGCGCACCGCTCTGGCGCTGATCGGCGGCGGTTTCGCCGTGGACCAGTTCCTGCCGAACCTGAGCTCGGCCTGGCGCGTCGGGCTCGCCCTCGCACTGCTGGGCGCGGGGGTCCTGTGCTCACTGCGCGCCATCAACCACTGGGTGCGCTGCGAGCGGGCCATGCGACGCGGCGAGGACCTTCCCGCCTCCCGCTTCCCGGCCCTGCTGAGCATCGTGGTCGCCGTGGTCGCCGTGGTCATGGTCGTGGTCGTCGTCGTCGGCTGGGAAGGATGAGCACCCCGGACCGGGACCGCGACCCGGGGCTCCAGCCGGAGCGGACCCGGCTCGCCTGGCGGCGCACCTCCCTGTCGGGCACCGTGGCCGCCGTGCTGGCCGCGAAGACGGCACTGCGGACCGGGACGGCGGCCGGCCTCGCCGCCGTCGCCCTGTGCAGTCTGCTCTGGCTCGGCTTCCTGGCCCTCGCCCACCTGCGCATCCACGCTCTGGCGACGGCGGCCCCCGGCCGGCCGCCCCGTCTCACCGTGCGCCATGCCGTCGGCGCGACCCTTTGCACGGTAGCCCTCGCCGTGTGCGCGGTGGCGCTGGTGTTCTAGTGCTGCGACCGGCTCGGGGCACCAGGACGGCACACCTGCCGGATGAGCCGGAAATGCACCACTTCATCCCGTTAGCCTGAGCCGTCACTGCACGACACCTCCGAAGGTGAGCGCCATGAGCACCCTCCACCAGGAACACGCCGCGCACGACCACAGTCATGGCCCGGCCTGCGGCCACGAGGCCGTGCCGCACGGGGATCACGTCGACTACGCGCACGACGGCCATCTGCACCGCGGCCACTGGGACGAGTGCGAGCCCAGCATGCATGTCGCCCACGAGGGCGAGCACGGACACCAGCACGGCGAGGGCTGCGGCCACCGCCCGGTCCGGCACGGGGACCACGTCGACTACCTGCACGACGGCCACCGTCACGCCGAACACGAGGGGCACTGGGACGACCACTGACGCCACATCGCCCCGCACGGGTCACGGTGGCCGCACGCGACCGGCCGAAAACCCCCGGGCGCCACCATGGCACCGTGGCGCCGATCACGTTCACTCCGCGCACTGGACGACATACCGACCGGTCGGCATCATGATTCAGGTCCTGTTTCCCGCGCACGGAGGAGCAACGATGAGCCCAGACCACCCGCCAGGTCTCGATCTCGACCGGCTGAGCGGCCTGCTCGACGCCGAGCGGCCCGGACTGGTCACCGGCCCGCTGACGGGGCGGCTGATCGAGGGCGGGCGGTCGAACCTCACCTACGCCGTCTCGGACGGTACCTCCAAGTGGGTCGTACGGCGTCCCCCGCTCGGACACGTCCTGGCCACGGCGCACGACATGAAGCGCGAGCACCGGGTGATCAGCGCGCTGCACCCGACCGCCGTCCCGGTGCCGCGTCCCGTCCTGCTGTGCGAGGACGAGTCGGTGCTGGGCGCCCCCTTCTACGTGATGGACTTCGTCGAGGGCACCCCGTACCGCACCGCGGGGCAACTGGAGCCGCTCGGCCCGCAGCGCACGCGGGAGGCGGTCCTGGGCCTGGTCGACACACTGGTCGAGCTGCACGCCGTGGACCCGGCCGAGGTGGGCCTCGCGGACTTCGGCCGCCCGGAGGGGTTCCTGGACCGTCAGCTGCGGCGCTGGGGCAAGCAGTTGGACGCCTCCCGCAACCGGGAGCTGTCCGGCATCGACGAGCTCCACGCGGCGCTCGGCCGTGAACTGCCCACCTCCCCCGCGCCCACGGTGATCCATGGCGACTACCGCCTGGACAACGTGCTGCTCGGCGACGACGACCGGATCACCGCCATCCTGGACTGGGAGATGTCCACGCTCGGCGACCCGCTCACCGACGTGGGCCTGCTGGTGATGTACAGCGTGCCGCTCGGCGCGCCCCACTCCCCCGTCTCCACCACCGCCGAGGCCGCCGGTCATCCGGAGCCCGCGGAGCTGATCGAGCGGTATGCCCGGCTCTCGGGGCGGGACCTCGCCGCCGTCTCCTGGTACACGGCGTTCGCCTGGTTCAAGCTCGCCGTGATCCTCGAGGGCATCCACTACCGCTACACCCTCGGCCAGACGGTCGGACCGGGCTTCGACCGCATCGGCGGGCTGGTGCCCGTCTTCATCGAACACGGCCTGACCACTCTTCAGGAAGGCTGATCCGCCATGGACTTCGCATTCGACGCGCGCACCGAGGAGCTGCGGGCCAAACTGCTCGCCTTCATGGACGAGTACGTCTACCCGGCGGAGACCGTCGCCCACGAGCAGCGCGCACGACTGGCCTCGCCGTGGGACACCCCCGCGATCGTGGAGGAGCTGAAGGCGGAGGCCCGCCGGCAGGGACTGTGGAACCTGTTCCTGCCGGACTCCGAGTACGGCGCCGGACTCACCAACCTCCAGTACGCCCCGCTCGCCGAGATCACCGGCCGCTCCCCGCAGCTGGCGCCCACCGCGCTGAACTGCGCGGCACCGGACACGGGCAATATGGAGGTGCTCGCACAGTTCGGCGACGAGCGGCAGAGGAAGCAGTGGCTCGAGCCGCTGCTCGCCGGGGAGATCCGCTCGGCGTTCGCGATGACCGAGCCCGAGGTGGCCTCCTCGGACGCCACGAACATCACCACGCACATCGAGCGGGACGGCGACACATACGTCATCACGGGCCGCAAGTGGTACATCTCCGGAGCGATGAACCCGGACTGCAAGATCTTCATCGTGATGGGCAAGACGAACCCGGACGGGCCCGACCTCCGCCGTCAGCAGTCCATGGTGCTGGTCCCGCGCGACACCCCGGGCGTCACGGTCACGCGCGCGATGCAGGTCTTCGGCTACGAGGACCACTACCACGGCGGGCATGCCGAAGTGGTCTTCGACCACGCACGTGTGCCGGTGTCGAACCTGATCGGCGAGGAGGGCGGCGGCTTCGCCATCGCCCAGGCCCGCCTCGGTCCCGGACGTATCCACCACTGCATGCGGCTGATCGGCATGGCCGAGCGGGCGATCGAGCTGATGTGCAGGCGCGCCGTCTCGCGTACGGCGTTCGGCAAGGCACTGGCCCAGCAGGGCGTGGTCCACAACTGGATCGCCGACGCGCGCGTGGCCGTCGAGCAGATGCGGCTGCTCGTCCTGAAGACGGCATGGATGATGGACACGGTCGGCAACAGGGGCGCCCACACAGAGATCCAGGCCATCAAGATCGCCACTCCCCGCACCGTGGTCGGCATCATCGACAAGGCGATCCAGCTGCACGGCGCGGGTGGCGTGAGCCAGGACTTCCCGCTGGCCGAACTGTACGCGGGGGCGCGCACGCTGATGATCGCGGACGGCCCGGACGAGGTGCACCAGCGGTCGCTGGCGCGCCGGGAACTGCGGAAGTACCTGTGAGACATGGGCGAGGGCGGACGCGGTGGCGTCCGCCCTCGCCCATGTGCGCCGAGCGGCTACGGCCGCAGCGCCCGCAGCAGCAGGTCCGCCAGGTGGTCGGCGACCTGCTGGGGGCTGAGCGGGCCGTCCGGCCGGTACCACGTCGACAGATGGTGCACCGAGCCGAAGTGGTAGTCGACGACCAGGTCGGCGGGCGTCGCGGCGGAGAACACGCCCTCCTTCTGGCCTTCCTCGATCAGGGCACGGAACCGCTCGTGGTAGCGCCGCCGCTCGACGCGCACCTGCTTGTTCTTCTCCGGGCTCAGATGGTGCATGGACCGGAAGAAGATCATCGCGTCGTCGAGGTTCTCGATCGTGGTGACGACGACGTCCGCGGCGGCGTCCCGAAGGCGCTTCTCGACCGGCTCGTCGGCGTCCGCGAAGGCGTCCAGGCGCTCCTGCTGGACGCGCAGCATGCGCGCGTACACCTCGTGCAGCAGATCGTCCTTGGACCCGAAGTAGTGGTACAGCGCCCCCTTCGTGACGCCGGCCGCCTCGACGATCTCCTGCACGGACGTGCGGTCGTACCCCTGGTCGGCGAAGAGCCGAGTGGCGGCGGCCAGGAGCCGCTGCGGGACGGGCATGCCGTCCCCGTCCGTCGTTCTGGGCACTGCCGCCACCTGCCTTCCGTGATGTCCGCTGGCTCGCCCCCGAGGGCGTCCACCGACTCGCCTACGAGCGGGAACGCAGTTCCCGACGGAGGATCTTCCCACTCGCCGTCTTCGGCAGGTCGGGCAGGATCTCCACCTGACGCGGGTATTTGTAAGCGGCCAGTCTCTCCTTGCAGTACGCCGCGAGCACATCCGGGTCCGCCTCGGAGCCCGGCCTGAGGCTGATGTAGGCCTTGACGGTCTCCCCGCGGTATCCGTCCGGCACCCCGACGACGGCCGCCTCGCGCACCGCCGGATGCGTGTACAGGACGTCCTCGACCTCGCGCGGCCACACCTTGAAGCCGGAGGCGTTGATCATGTCCTTCTTGCGGTCGACGACGTACAGCCAGCCCTGCTCGTCCATGAAACCGATGTCGCCGGTGCGCAGCTCGCCGTCCGGGAAGGTCTCGGCGGTGGCCTCGGCGCGCCGCCAGTAACCAGGGACGACCTGGGGCCCCCGTACGACGATCTCGCCCTGCTCGCCGAACGGCAACTCCTCCCCCCGTTCGTCGAGGATGCGGACGACCGTGTCGGGACCCGGCACGCCCACGGCCAGCGTCCCGGACACCGGGTCCACGGGTGCCTCCCGGCCGGGCGGCACGGAGGCACAGGGGGCCGTGCACTCGGTGAGGCCGTAGCCGTTGCGGATGTACGGCCCGAAACCGGCCCGGAACTTCTCCACCAGGGCGGGCGGCAGCGGGGCCCCGCCGGAGGAGATGACCCGGAAGGAGGCGAAGTGGTCCGGTGTGACGGCCGGGTGGGCCGTCAGTGCCATGAAGGCGGTCGAGGGACCGACGGTGTAGTGGGGCCGGTGCTCGGCGAACGCGTCGAGGACGACGCCCGGCTCGAAGCGGTAGGCGAGCACGAGCGTGCCCCCGCTGGTGAGACAGGCGACCAGTTCGCAGACCATGCCCGTGATGTGGAACAGGGGTGCCAGGGCGAAGTAGACCGGCGCCTCGGGCAGCCCCAGGCCCGTCCGCTGCCGCTCGGCGTTGTACATGATGTTGCCGTGCGTGTTGGTGGCGCCCTTGGGAGTGCCACTGGTGCCCGAGGTGTAGCTGATCAGCGCGATGTCGGACGGGCCCGGGTCGCGGCCCTCGGGCGCCTTGTGGCCCTGCTGGGCGACGGTGACCAGGTCGTCGGCGTCAGGGACCTGCTCGAGCCGCTCGAAGGTCAGCACACGCGCGTCGTCGCGGGTCTGCAGATCAAGTTCGCAGGCGGTGAGCACGATCCGGACGGACGAGCCGGCGGCCGTCTCGCGCAGATACGACTCCCAGGCGCGGTCGGAGCACACCAGGGCGGCCGCCTCCGAGTCCTTCAGGACATGGGTGACCTCGCCCGACTTGTACATCGGGTTGACGGGCACGACGATCGCTCCCGCCTTCCAGGCGCCGAGGAGGGCGAGCACGAAGTGCGGGGAGTTCTGCAGCAGGATCGCGACGCGGTCGCCGCGCTCCAGGCCGCGAGCGGCGAGGTGTCCGGCGACGGAGTCGGTGAGCGCGTCCAGTTCGGCGTAGGTGATCCGCCCGTCGAAGTAGGCGAGAGCGGTGCGGTCGGCGGGAGCACCGCGCAACGCGTGCACCAGCGAGTCGGGGGGGCGGACGGGGGCCCGCTGTGCCTCGTCGAGCAGGTCGAGCCAGGGCTTGGCGGCGTAGCGCGACGTGCTCACCGGGCGGCCTCCCACCTCTGCTGGATGTGATTCATGCCGGCCAGCCATCGGTCCGGCTCGCCGGCGCGCGACTGGTAGTACCCGGCGACCTCGGCATGCGGGAGGATCAGGAACCGGTCCTCCTCGATTCCCGCGAAGAGTGCGTCGGCGACGTCCTCGGGGTCGATGGCGGTCGGGGCGAGTACCAGCTCTCCGGCACTGCCGGAGGCGGTGAGCATGTCGGTGCGGACACCCTGGGGACAGATCGCGTGAACCCTGAGGCCGCGGTGCCGGTAGGTCAGCGAGAGCCACTCGGCGAAGGCGTAGGCCCCGTGTTTGGTGACGCTGTACGGCGCGGCGCCGATCATGGTGAGCAGTCCCGCGGCCGAGACGGTGGAGACGAACCGGCCCTCGCCCCGCTCCAGCCAGGCGGGCAGGAGGGCGCGTGCGGCGCGGACGTGCGCCATGACGTTGACGTCCCAGGCCTGCGCCCACACCTCCTCCTCGGCGGCCTCGGTGCCGCCCGAGCCGAGCCCCGCGTTGGCGCAGTAGACGTCCACCGTGCCCCCGAGGGCGTCCCGCGCCTCGGACACGATCGCGGAGGCGTCGCCCGGGACCGCGATGCCGCCGACCTCGTCGGCCACGGCCTTCGCCCGGTCGGCGTCCAGGTCGTTGACGACGACCCTGGCTCCCTCGGCGGCGAAGCGGCGGGCCAGCGCCGCCCCGATGCCGCCTCCCGCTCCGGTGACGACCACTCCCGCATCCCGCACGGCTTCCACCATCGGTCTCCTTCGGCACGACGCGAATCGGCTGTGCTGCGGACGTCAGACTAACCAGTCGGTATGTTTTGCGGGAAGAGGCGCTGCCTATGCCTCTGGTCACGGATCCGGCCGGTCCGCTTCCTTCCGCGGCCCGGGATGGCGCATTAGCTTGTGCGACCATGGGAATTCCGTCGATCACGGAGGTCACCGCATGAGGCTGTCCAGACGAGGGCTGCTGGCCGCGACCGCTGCGTCCGTGGCGCTCCCCGCGCCCGCAGCGTCCGCCGCGTCCACCACGGGGGCCGGACGGCGGACCCGTACCGGCTTCGAACGGCTCGAAGCGGACGGCTACGCGCTGCTGGACGGCCGGCGGGTCGGCATCGTCACCAATCCCACCGGGGTGACCAGGGACGTGCGCCACATCGTCGACGTGATGCACGCCGACCCCCGGGTGAACCTGATGGCGGTCTTCGGACCCGAACACGGATTCCGCGGCACCGCCCAGGCAGGCGGCTCGGAGGGCCGCTACGACGACCCGGCGACCGGACTGCCGGTCTACGACACGTACGGCAGGGCACTCGCGGACATCTTCACCGCGTCCGGCGTGGACACGGTCGTCTTCGACATCCAGGACGTGGGCGCCCGCTTCTACACCTACATCTGGACGCTGTACGACTGCTTGGAGGCGGCACAGCTCGCGGGCAAGCGGTTCGTGGTCCTCGACCGGCCGAACCCGGTGACCGGGCGGTCCGCGGAGGGACCCGTCCTGCACAAGGAGTTCGCCACGTTCGTGGGACGGCAGCCGATCTCCCAGGCGCACGGCATGACGGTGGCGGAGCTGGCGCGGCTGTTCAACGAGGAGTTCCTCGCCACACCGGTCGCACTGGAGACCGTTCTGATGACGGGCTGGAAGCGGTCGGACTTCTACGACACCTCCGGGCTGCCCTGGGTGCCGCCGAGCCCGAACATGCCGACCCCCGACACCGCGCTGGTCTACTCGGGGACCTGCCTCTTCGAGGGCACGAACCTGTCCGAGGGGCGCGGCAGCACCCGTCCCTTCGAACTCCTCGGCGCCGAAGGGATCGACGGGCGGTGGGCCGCCGAAGCGGAGCGGCTGGGACTGCCCGGTGTGCACTTCAGGGAGGCCTACTTCGCCCCCACCTTCTCCAAGTTCCAGGGGAAGACCGTCGGAGGGCTGCAGATCCATGTGCACGACCGGGCCGCGTACGACCCCATACGCAGCGGGATCGCACTGCTCGTGAGCGCGAAGAAGGTGTGGAGCGGCTTCGCCTGGCGGTCCGACAACTGGATCGACACGCTCACGGGATCCACCCGGGTGCGCACGATGATCGACGCCGGGGCGACGGCCGACGACGTGGTGGCCGCCTGGCAGGACGAGCTGGCCGCCTTCCGCCGGATCCGCAAGGGGTATCTCCTGTACCGATGATTCGTGGCCTATGGCCAACCGTCCCCGCCGGCAGGACGATGCGCCCGGAGCGCACTGGACCTCGGAGCAAGGGGACCCTCCATGGCGGCACCGGCAATCGGCGTGAGCCCCTACTGGGAGCTGACCTTCGACGCGGACGGGGACGTGGACGGGCCGGAGCGGGACCGGCTGCTCACGGACGTGTCCCGGCGCGGAGTGCGGGACCTGCTGGTCTTCGCGCACGGCTGGAACAACGAACGCTCCGGCGCGACCCGGCTCTACGGCCGCTTCTTCGCGCCGGTGACTTCGCTCGCGCCGAAGGCACGCCTCGGGTACGTGGGCGTGATCTGGCCGTCGATGATGTTCGCGGACGAGCCGATCCCGGACTTCCCTCCGTCGGCCGCCGCCGTCCCGGTTCCCCCGCGGCCCCAGCTGGACAAGAACAGCAGGCGCGCCCTGCTGGAGGTGTTCCCCGGCCGCGCGTCCGTGGTGGAGCAGATCGTCCGGCTGCTGGAACAGCACCCGGACGACGGTCCCTCGCTGGAGGAGTTCGGGCGACTCGTTCGGCTGCTCGTCGAGGTGCGGCCGGAGGGCCCGCAGGCCTCGTGCGCCGCAGACCTGCTCACGGAGGGGGCGTCCGCCGTCGAACCGGGGATGCTGACCTGGGACACGGCGCAGGTGTGCCGGGACTTCGCAGGGGCGCTGGAGCGGGTGGAGTCGGGGGACGGGGAGGCATCAGGGACCGAGGCGTTCTCGTTCACACCGAAGGGTCTGTGGGACGGGGCGCACGAACTGCTGCGGCAGGCCACCTACTACGCGATGAAACGGCGCGCGGGCGCGGTCGGCGAGCACGGCCTCGGGCCGGTGCTCGGACGGCTGGCTCAGGCCGCGCCGGACGTGCGCGTGCATCTGGTCGGGCACAGCTTCGGCGGGCGGCTGGTGTCCTTCGCGCTGCGCGGGCTGCCGGAGGGTGTGGACAGCGTGAAGTCCGTGACGCTCCTCCAGGGAGCCTTCTCCCACTACGCCTTCGCGCCCCGGCTGCCCGACGCTCCGCACGCCGAGGGCGCCCTCAGCGGGTGCCAGCACCGCATCGACGGGCCCCTGGTGTGCTGTTACTCCCGCTTCGACTCGGCCCTCGGCACGCTGTACCCACTGGCGTCACGGATGGCCGGGGACGACCGCTCGATGGCCGGCGAGGCCCCGGGCATCGCCGAGGAGTTCGGCATCGGACGTGTCCTGGGGCCGAAGTGGGGGGCGATGGGGCACGACGGGGTGCAGGCGGTGGACGGCACCCAGCGGCTCGCGCTCGCCGACGCGCTGAAGAGGAAACTGCCGGCCTCGGGATGTGTGAACATCGACGCGTCCGCCGTGGTCCGCCACGGGGGACCGCCGTCCGGCGCCCACAGCGACATCGTCCACCGGGAACTGGCCCAGGTGGTGCTGGCGGCGGGCCGGGTGAGCTGACCCGCCGCCGCTCGGGATCACCTACCGGTGCGACGTGAACTCCACCACCTGCTGGTACGTCGGCCGGTTCTGCCAGCTGATCTTGCCGTGCTTGATACCGCCGAGGGTGCGCTGGACGATCGAGTCGGCGCACCACTGGTCACCCGCCGAGCACTGGTCGTCGCCGGGGTACACCTGGGACGCCGTCATTCCGGCGGCCTGCTTCAACGTGCCGATCAGGACGTCCCGGCAGGCTCCGAAGTCGCCGCCTCCGCAGTACTTCTGCGCCAACGGGCCCTGGACCGACTCACCGAGCACCGCCCGGATGTCCTTGTCGACATAACTCCACCAGCCGTACTGGAAGGAGCTTCCGGCATGCGAACCGGTCGGGCCGTGCGCTGCCGAGGGCGACTCGTCGACCGGCAGGTTGGCGGTGAAGGCCGTGTACAGGTCGCCGCCGAGTCCCGGCTCGAACTCGGCCTTCACCAGCAGCGGCCACCAGGCGTCCAGAATCCGGATCGCGTCGGCGTCGGCGTACCTCTTCGAACCGGCCGAGGTCTCCGTGCGCTTGGCTCCCGCCGACACCCACGCGGACAGCTTGCTCACCGCCGCGGCGGCCGTGGGATCGGTCACCGTCGAGCTGTTCACGACCTTCAGCAGATCGGGCAGCACGTCCTCGGCGCGCAGATCGGCGAGAGCCGCGTCCGCCATCGCCTTCACCAGGGACGACCGGGTCACACCGCCCGCCGCGACGAGCTTCTTCACCCGGTCCTCCAGCAGGTTGCCGCGATGGACCGAGCCGTCGCCCCAGGGAACGGTCGTGTAGTCCTTGGCCTGCTTGTTGTTCCAGGAGATGGAGTAGTCCTGGTCGATGGAGTTGGGGTGCTGGGAGGCCGGCGTGTAGTCGGCCGTGTTCGTTGTCGGGTCCCAGTTCCTCCACTCGTACGGCGCCCGCGCCCACACCGGGAACTCGGCGTCGACGCCACTCGCCCGCACCGGGTTGTCACCGCTGTTGTAGTACGCGGTGTGCCGGGAGTCGGCGTAGAACCAGTTGAAGGTGAAGTTGATGTGCTGCACCGCGCTCTGGAAGTCCTGCGGGCCCTTGACGTAGTCGGGGTCGTTGAGCATCTGGAAGCCGATGATCGAGTCGACCTCGTGCAGGTAGGACGAGCGCAGGGTGGTGTAGGCGACCTTCTTGCCGCCGACCGTGGCGCGGTACTCCACCGGCCCGTACTTCGTGCGCCAGACCCGCATCGTGTAGGAGCCGGCCGCGGTTCCGTCGGCGACGGTCGGGGACCAGGAGTTCTTCTGCTCGACCTTGTCCATGGCCGTGCAGGTGCCGTGGTACAGGTAGTGGTGGTCGTCCTGGCACAGCTCGACCGCGTAGGTGTCGATGACGTCCTGACCGGAGGTCGTGGCGCTCCACGCGTAGTCCTGACCGCGGCCCAGTTCGACGTACATGCTCAGGCCTGCGAAGGAGGCGCCGCGGGCGCTGATGCCCGGCCCCTGGATCTCCTGGAGCATGAGCAGCTGGGGCGCGAAGTAGCCGGTCTGCGGCCCGAACACGGCGATCGGGTGGCCGCTCGCGGTGTACTTGCCGCTGACCACGAGGGCGTTGGACATGCCGCGCTTGGCGGAGGTCAGGGCCGTGGTGGCCGCGGTCTTCGAGGCTCGGGCGGCGCTGGAGGTGCCCGCGCTCCCCGTGCGGTCGTAGACGAGCGGCTCCCGGCTCACCGAGCCGGCCCCGGGCAGTGCCCCGCCCTGGGGGCTGTCGGGTTTCGTCGCGTACGGGAAGCTCTCGCCGTTGTGGACGGTGAGGACGGCCTCGGGGTCGTTGCGCTCTCGGAAGGACTCCCAGACCTTGGTGCCCTGCTCCACTCCGTACGTGGACTGGGCGGCGAGCAGGGAGATCGCGTTGTTGACCTCTCCGCCGCCTCCCGAGCCGAAGAGCGCGCCGACCACGGAGGCGAGCGCGACCAGGTCGGTGACCTTGAAGTGGTCGATGGTGCCGGCGTTGGTGATGGAATCCTTGTGCCCGGTCAGAACGTACTCACCGGGGAAATAGCGGCCGCTGTCGGAGGCGTCGATGTAGGAGTTGACCCCGTCCAGGTAGGCGCTGACGTCGGCGAGGGCCTGCCGGCCGCGGTCGCCTGCGGCGGCCACCGCGTTGTCGATCTGGGCCTGCAGATCGGCCTCGGTGTAGGGCGCATTGCGCCAGAACTCCTGCTCCAGGCCCTGGTTGGACGCCGCGCCGCCCGCGAAGGAGGTCAGCCGGCCGCGTCCGACGTGGCGGAAGACGTCCATCAGCCACAGCCGGTCCTCGGCGGCGGCATAACCGGCGCCGAACTCGGTGCCGTATCGAGTGGTACCGGTGATGTGCGGGACGCCCGACTTCTTGTCGCGGACGATCGTCACGTCGCTGCGGCCCGCGGGCTTCTCACTCGAGGCGATCTGATCGGAAGGCACGCCGAACGACGCGTCGTTGAAGAAGGAGTTGATCTTCGCGTCGGTGAGCGTGGAGTAGCCGGTGACCAGGCCCGCGTAAGGGCCGAGCTGGTCCTCGGCGTGAGCCGGCTGGGTACCGAAGGCCTGGTTGAGGAGGATCTGGGCGAGCGTGGCGTTGCCGTTCTCGCCCGGCGGGAGGATGTCCGAGCACTGGCCGCCGCAGTAGTCGCCGGCGACCGCGGTGTCGGCCGCGGCCGCCTGGGAGATCGGCGAGAAAAGACCGCCCACGAGGATGCATATCGCGGCGGTCTTGAGGAACTTCGGAAATCTGCGAGGAGTTCTCAGTCTGTCGAGGGCGTTGCGTGGGGTGCGCCGTGGCATGGCAGCTCCTCCCGACGATGGGGTCCCCCCCTTGCTCGAGCGACCCGAGAGCCTGGGGGAGGGGGTGGGCAGACGTTACCGCCGGTACCCCCCGCGATTGAAGGTGAACATGCGTCACTTTTCAACTGGTTGGCAGGCGTTTTTTGGAGGTCATCGAACATCGGATGGAGCCGAATCGACTGTCGATACGTCTATTCGGCGACGTCCGTACGACGACGCCGAAGTGACCGGAGTACAGGTACAGGTGTGACGGAGGTGCAGGGCGATGGCCGGATTCAGGAGTCTGGCGAGACAGGTTCGCGATCCGCGGTGCGATCTGGCACTACGCCGCTACTCACTGCGCAAGTGCCTTGAGAAGTTCGCCCCCTACGGGCATCGGGCGACCTGGGACCATCTGTGCTCCCGGGCCGGGTTCGGACCCGAGGACCGTTCCCCCGATCCGGCGCGGCTCGTGGCCGCACTGGAGGAACTGGAGGAGGCCCGCTCCGTCTGGCTCGCCTACGAAGCCGAGTTCACCGAACGCCGCAAGAGGGAGAAGCACGACGGACTGCGCAGGCCGGGCAGTGTGGACGACTGGCACCGGCTGACCTGGGGCGGTTTCGGGGTCGCCTGGTGCGACGACCCGCGCGTCCACCCTCATGAACCGCTGGCCGAGGTACTGCGCCGGCTCATCGCCGCGCTGGAGCGTGAGCCGGGCTCGGTCTGCCCGGTGTGCGCCGGCGAGCGACTCGTATGGACGTACGACCTGACCCACGAGCCTTCGTCGAGTCCGGTCTGCACGGACTGCGGCGTCGTGGTGCCGACTCCCTTGCTGACGCCCGAAGCCCTGGCGGAGTCCAGGCGCGCGCGGCTGCTGGTGTCGGCGTGACGAAGAGCCCTGGGGTGCGGGGGTCGGCCGAGGATGCCGCACCCCCCGCTGTCAGCGGCGTGCGGCACCGTCGATGACATGCCGCAGGTCGGCCTGAACGGGCCCCGGGGAGCGGCCGAGTGCACAGCCGTGGCCTTGTCGCCGGCGGTGCTGCCCGATTCGGCGGCTGCGTACCCGACGCGGAAGGGCGGGACGGAGTACGAGTGAGGCAGGAGGCCCGGCCCGTTCGGCGCGGAAGGACGAACGACGGGTGGCCGCGCCGGTCGGTACCCGGGGCCGACGGGTGCCGGGCCGCGCGGTCCGGCACCCACGAGCCCGAGGCCTGCCGCTCAGCGGCAGGCCTCCGGCTCCTCCCCCCGTTTCCGCTTCTGCCGACCGGTCCCGCGCTCGACCATCAGGCGCGAGCCCGAGTGCCCTTCACCGAAGACGTCGTCCGGGTTGGACAGGATGCATGTCTCCAGGGACAGGCAGCCACAGCCGATGCAGTCCGTGAGGTGGTCACGGAGCCGGTTCAGCTGGCTGATGCGCTCGTCGAGTTCGGCGCGCCAGGCCGCCGAGAGCCGCGCCCAGTCCTCACGGGTGGGGGTGCGCTCCTCGGGGAGTTCGGCGAGGGCTTCGCGGATGGTGGCCAGCGGGATGCCGACGCGCTGGGCGGCGCGCACGAAGGCGACCCGGCGCAGCGCGTCGCGCTGGTATCGGCGCTGGTTGCCCGCCGTGCGGCGGCTGCTGATCAGGCCCTTGGACTCGTAGAAGTGCAGGGCGGAGACGGCGGCGCCGCTGCGCGCGGCCAGCTGGCCGACGGTCAGCTCGTGGATCTTCCCGGGGATCTGGGGCACCCCTCAGAGCCTACCGACGGTGCAGCACGCCCGGTCCGTTGACATGTCTATGGGACCCGGCCATGCTAAGCAGTTGCTTAGCATGGTGACATCGTGATGCGAAAGGCCGGGAACATGGCAGAACCGAGGATCTTCACGTCGGCCGACGAGCTGAAGGCGGCGGTGGGCGAGCAGCTGGGGTACACCGACTGGCTGGAGATCGACCAGAAGCGCATCGATCTGTTCGCGGACGCCACGGGCGACCACCAGTGGATCCACGTCGACCCCGAGAAGGCGGCCGCGGGCCCCTTCGGGACGACCATCGCGCACGGCTATCTCACGCTGTCGCTGCTCCCGCTCTTCGGGCCCCAGCTGATCAGCGTCGAGGACGTGAAGATGGGCCTGAACTACGGGGCGAACAAGGTCCGCTTCCCCGCCCCCGTTCCGGTCGGGTCGCGGCTGCGCGCCACCGCGACGATCACCGGTGTGGAGGACGTGCCCGGCGGGATCCAGGTGATCATCGCCTTCACCGTGGAGCGCGAGGGCGGCGACAAGCCGGTGTGCGTGGCGGAGTCGGTGTCGCGCTACTACCTCTGAGCCCGGGGGAACCGCGCCCCTGCCCCCACCATCCGCAGGACGAGGTCGGCGTAGAGCGCGCCGACCTCGTCGGGTGTGCGCGGACCCTCGATGTTGAACCAGCGAGCGACGTCGATGCAGAGCGAAAGCACGGCGAGCGTGGTGGCCCAGACGTCCAGCACGTCGAACTCGCCGGAGGCCACGCCCTCTTCGATGATGCCGCGCACCTCGGCGTCGCACTGGCGACGCAGCGCGACGATCTCCGCGCGGGCCTCCGGGCCGAGCGCGTCGAGTTCGTACTGCACCACCCGGGCGGTGGTGCGCCGTCCGGCGTGCCAGCGGACGAAGGAGCTCACGGCGTCGGCGAGCCGCTCCGTCGCGCTGCCTTCGCGCCGTGACGCCGTGCGCAGGATCTCGAGGGCCTTCTCGTGGCCGATCCGGCTGATGCGGTGGAGCAGCTCTTCCTTGGTCTTGTAGTGGATGTAGAGCGCGGCCGGGCTCATGCCGGCGCGTCCCGCGATGTCGCGCGTCGTCGTGGCGTGGTAGCCACGCTCGGCGAAGGCCTCGACCGCGGCGACCAGCAGTCGCCGGGCCGCGTCCGGCGTCACCTCGACCCACGGCTCCGCCTCGCCGCCGGCCATCTCCTCCGCCGTACTCATCGCTCGCCCCTTCCGATGGCAGGACGAACACCATACCCCCGAAGCTGAGCGGGCGCTTAGTCTGCCCGCTCAGCGGCGTGCTCCGCGTTCAGAGTTTCTCGAAGGGGTCGTGCTCGGCGAGCAGCTTCTCCAGCCGCGCCTGGTCGACACGGCTGACGAGCTGACCGGCCTCCTGCCGGTCCCGGATCACCTTGGCCAGCGTGAAGGCGGAGGTGACCAGGTACAGGACGGCGATGCCCAGGAAGGCCCGCACCCAGGCATCGGCGTTCAGCCTGACGATGCCGATGGCGGTCGCCGCCATGGCGACGGAGAAGGACGCGACGGCCTGACCGTAGAAGGCGGCCGTGTTCTGCTGCTTGACCGGTGTGTCACTCATGCGGACCAGGATCGGCGGACGTGGCGCGCATCACATCCGCCGACGTACTCAGACCGGTACTCAGAACGCCGAGACCCCGGTCAGCGCTCGCCCGATGACCAGTTTCTGGATCTGGCTCGTGCCCTCGTACAGGGTCATCACCCGGGCGTCGCGCAGGAGTTTGCCCGCCGGGTACTCGTCGATGTACCCGTAGCCGCCGAAGACCTGGAGGGCGTTGTTGGCGGCGCGTACGGCCGCCTCGGAGGCGAAGAGCTTCGCCTTGGAGGACTCCACGGCGAAGGGCAGGCCCCGGTCGATCAGATCCGCGACGCGCCACGTGAGCAGCCGCGCCGCGTCCACGTCGACGGAGATGTCACTGATCAGTTCCTGCACCAGCTGGTGATGGGCGATGGTCCTGCCGAACTGTTCGCGCTCCGTGGCGTACCGGACGGCCGCGTCCAGGGCGGCCCTGGCTATGCCGACACAGCCCGCCGCGACCGACATGCGCCCCTTGGCGAGGGCCGACATGGCGACGGAGAAACCCTTGCCCTCGGGTGCCAGCATCGCGGAGGCAGGCACCCGGACGTCCTCGAGGACCAGCTCGGCGGTGGCCTGGCCGCGCAGTCCGAGCTTGCCGTGGATGGTGCGGCGGGTGAGCCCCGGCGTGTCGGTCGGTACGAGGAAGGCGGACACGCCCTTGTGGCCGGGGGCGTCCGTGGAGCGGGCGAACAGCAGCACGACGTCGGCCCAGGTGCCGTTGGTGATGAACATCTTGGTGCCGTTGATCACGTAGTCGTCGCCGTCCCGAACCGCCCTCGTGGCGAGATTGCCCGCGTCGGAACCGGTGCCCGGCTCGGTGAGCCCGAAGCAGCCGACGTACTCGCCGGAGGTGAGTCCGGGCAGCCACCGCCGCTTCTGTTCCTCGCTCCCCCAGGTCGCGATGGACTTGGCGACGAGCCCCAGCGAGACGGACACGATCCCGCGCACGGACGAGTCGCCGCGGCCCAGCTCCTCGGTCACCAGGCAGTACGCGAGATGGTCGCCGCCCGACCCGCCGTACTCCTCGCCGATGGTGAGGCCGAGGAACCCGACCTGGCCCAGCTTCTTCACGATCGACCGGTCGACCTCCTCGGCCCGGTCCCAGGCGACCACGTGCGGAGCGATCTCACGCTCCACGAAGTCCTCTGCCAGCCGCCGGACGGCGACCTGCTCCTCGCTGAGCTCCAGGTTCACGATGCGTCACCCCAAGGGAAGGTCCGGATGGTCATTGAATGCCGCACATTTAAATTAGCACTGCTAGTTTCGGAGGGCAGCCCTACTATGTGCGCCATGGCCCGACCCCGCAAGCCCCTCCTCAGCACCGACCGCATCGTCGCCACGGCGCGGTCACTGGTGGACTCGGAGGGCCTCGCGGCCGTCTCCACGCGACGGCTCGCCGCCGAACTCGGGGTCAGCGGGCCCTCGCTCTACAACCACTTCCGTACGAAGGACCAGATCCTGGAGGCGGTGGCCGACTCGGTCAGCGCCCAGGTCGACCTGTCGATGTTCGAGGACGGCCGGGACTGGCGGACGGCGCTGCACGACTGGGCGGTCTCCTACCGGGCGGCGCTGCGCGAGCACCCCAACATCGTGCCGGTCCTCGCGCACGGCCCCGGCCGCCGCCCGGCCGCGCTGCGCCTCGCGGACGCCGTCTACGGCGCGATGGTGGACGCGGGCTGGCCGGCCGCGCAGGCGACCTCCATCGGCGCGCTGATGCGTTACTTCGTCATGGGCTCCGCACTCGGCTCCTTCGCGGGCGGCTTCGTCGACGACGAGACGGCGTACGACCCGGCCGACTACCCCCACCTCGGCCAGGCTCATCTCCTCGCCGAGCAGCAGGTGAAGATCGACGAACGCGCCTTCGAGACGGGCCTGAAGGCGCTGCTGGACGGGCTGGAGCGGCAGTACGAGCAGTCACGGCGTCCCGGGTAGTCGGCTGGGCATCGCCGTCACCGATGCGCTGACGGCGGGCGGGTTGCTGCGCCAGGACACCGGGTTCGCGCTCACCGACGCGGGCATGGCGTGGTTCGACGCCGCCGGGATCGATCTCGACCGCCGGGGCCGCCGCCCGCTGGTCCGCGCCTGCCTCGACTGGACCGAGCGCCGTCCCCATCTCGCGGGCGCGGCGGGCGCGACCCTGTGCCGGCCCGCCCTGGAGGCCGGCTGGTGCGTGCGCATCGGTTCCGAGCGGGCGGTGGCTCTTCCTGGGTGAGGTGCCGGGGCTGCTGACGCTCGAAGGTGGCGTGCTGGGCCTGGCCGGCGTGGCGGTCTCCCGGTCGCGCCCATGCCGGACGGTACCGGTCCCGAAGCCGCGCGCGACGGTACCGGCAGCGGAGTCCTAGAACACCACCAGCGCGCGACCTCCCTTGCCCGCCAGCATGTTCTCGAACGCCGCGGGGATCCCCTCCAGCGCGATCCGCTCGGTCACCAGCGCGCCCAGGTCCAGGCGCCCGGCCCGCACGTGCTCCGCCAGGACCGGCAGGTCCTCGGCCGGGTCGGAGTTGCCGTAGACACAGCCCGAGAGCGTGCGGCCCCAGTGGAAGATCTCCAGGGCGTTGAACGTGACCTGCTGGTCCTTGCCCCCGATGCCTACGACCGTGGTACGGCCGCCGCGGCGCGTGGAGTCCCATGCCGCGCGGATGGTGACGGCGCGGCCCACGCATTCCACGGCCACGTCGACGCCCTGCTTGTCCGTCAGGCCGCGGATCTCACGGTGTGTGGTGTCGGAGGCGAGCACGAAGTCGGTGGCGCCCGCACGCCGCGCCAGTTCCTCCTTGTCGGGGGACACGTCCACCGCGATGATCCGCTCCGCCCCCGCGATCCGTGCGGACTGCAGTGCCGCCAGGCCCACGCCGCCCGCACCGAAGACCGCCACGGTCTCCCCGGGCAGGACCTTCGCCGCGTGGTGCACGGCGCCGTATCCCGTGAGCACGGCACAGCCCAGCAGGGCCGCGTCGGCGAGCGGCACACCGTCGGGCACCGGCAGCACACAGGACGCCGCCACCACCGTCTCCTCCGCGAACGCGGCGACGTTCAGACCTGGATACAGGTCGGTGCCGTCGTCGCCACGGCGGGCGTGGACGTCACCGGAGCCGGCCAGGGCGTTCGCGCACAGCCACACCTCTCCCAGCGTGCAGACGTGACAGGTCCCGCAGGAGGGGGCCCAGTTGAGGACCACGCCGTCGCCCGGCGCGACATGGGTGACCCCGTCCCCCACCGCCACCACGGTTCCCGCGCCCTCGTGGCCGAGCACCGCGGGTACCGGCACCCGCATGGTGCCGTTGGACAAGGACAGATCGGAGTGGCAGACCCCGGCGGCGGCCAATCGGACCCGGACCTGGCCGGGGCCCGGCTCGGGAAGTTCGATGCCGGTGACCTCGAGCGGGGCACCGACGGCGGGCAGGACGGCGGCACGGACCATCTGGCTCAGCGCTCCTGGAACTGGAGGGACTTGGTCTGGAGGTACTCGGCGAGCCCGTGCGCACCCAGTTCACGGCCCACCCCGGACTGCTTGTAACCGCCGAAGGGCGCAAGGGGATTGAAGCGTCCGCCGTTGATGTCGACCTGCCCGGTCTCGAGCCGCCGCGCGAACGCGGCAGCCTCCGCGTCGTCGCCCGCCCAGACGGCGCCCGCGAGTCCGTACACGGTGCCGTTGGCGATACGCAGGGCGTCGTCCTCGTCCTCGTAGCGCAGGACGGAGAGCACCGGGCCGAAGATCTCCTCCTGGGCGATCGTCATGTCCGGACTCACGTCGGCGAAGACCGTGGGCCGGACGAAGTAGCCGCGCTCACGCGGGGATCCGGGGCCGCCCGCGATCAGGCGCGCGCCCTCCTCGATGCCCTTCTCGATGTAACCCCGCACCCGCGCCTGCTGCTTGGCGTTCACCACCGGGCCGATGCGGTCGCCGTACTTCGCCGCGGCCGCGGCGGCGAGCTCGAGCGCCTCCTCGTACTGCTCTCGGTGCACCAGCATCCTCGTCCAGGCGCTGCACGTCTGGCCGGAGTTGGACATGACGTTGGCGACGCCGACGTTCACGGCCCTGGCGAGGTCCGCGCTCGGCAGGATGACGTTCGCGGACTTGCCACCCAGCTCCAGTGCGACCTTCTTGACGGCGGCTCCGGCCGTCGCGCCGATCTGCCGGCCGACCGCGGTGGAGCCGGTGAAGGAGACCAGGTCGACGCCCTGGTGCGCGGCCAGCTCCTGGCCCGCGACCGGGCCGAGTCCGGTGACGAGGTTGAACACCCCGGCCGGCACGCCCGCCTCGTGGACCGCCTCCGCGAAGAGCTGGGCGGTGAGCGGGGTGTCCTCGGCGGGCTTGAGGACGACCGTGCAGCCCGCCGCCAGGGCCGGGGCGACCTTGGCGACGACCTGGTGGAGAGGGTAGTTCCAGGGGGTGATGGCGCCCACGACCCCGACCGGCTCCTGGTAGACGGTGGAGTTGCCGACCTTTTCCTCGAAGGCGTGGGTGGCGGCCAGTTCGGCGTACGAGCCGGCGACCATGATGGGCATGCCCACGTGGACGTTCTGTGAGAACGGCAGTGGTGAGCCGAGCTCGGCGGTGACGGTCTCGGCGATCTCGTCCTTGCGGGCCACGAGCACGTCCCGGAGGGCGGTGAGCCGGGCGGCGCGCTCGGTGGGCGAGGTGGCCGACCAGGCCGGGAGGGCGGTGCGGGCGGCACGCACGGCGGCGTCGACGTCCTCCGCGGTCCCGGCCGGGACCCGGCCGATGACCTGCTCGTCGACCGGGTTCACCACCTCGATGACGTCCGGACCGGCGGCGGGACGCCAGGCGCCGTCGATGTACATGCCGTCATGTGCCTTCATCGTCGTTCCTCCCGGGCCGGGCAGCCTCGTCCGGCCCCAAACTAGCGCCGTTAGTTTTGGCGCGCCAGAGGCCTCCGGGCCCGTGGGCGCGGAGCCCGCTCACGGTGCGACGATCTCACGCCCGGGCCACGACACATCGGATGTCGCGCCGGCAGCCCACGGTCGTCCCCGAGCCGCGAACCGCGCGCCGAGTCCGTCTCCCGGGCCGGCCTCGGGGCGAGCGGAGTGCGATGGAGGACGAGGCCGTCCAGGCGCGGGCAGTCAGCGTGGCCGTCCGGGTCAGCCCGGCGTGTGGAGCGGTGCGAGCTCGACGGGTACGCCGTTGAGCACAGCGTTGCCCGACAGCGGGTCGAGAAGGCTGCCGTCGAGGAGCTGGTTGACATTGACGCCCGGGTCGAGGGCGGCGTGGCTCATCCGGGTGCCGGGTCGGTCGTGGCCCCAGCCGTGCGGCAGGCTGACGACGCCGCGCCGGATGCCGTCGGTGACCTCGACGGGCGCGGTGACCGCCCCGCCCGCCCCCTTGACCCGCACCGGCTCGCCGTCGACGAGCCCGAGCCGATCGGCGTCCTCGGGGTGGATGTGCAGGGTGCACCGGTTGGATCCGCCGGTGAGCGCGGGCACGTTGTGCAGCCAGCTGTTGTTGGACCGCAGATGACGCCGCCCCACGAGCACCAGACCGTCGGCGCGTTCACCCAGGGCCTGCTTCAGGCGCGGAAGGTCGTCCGCGATCGGCTGCGGCAGCAGTTCGACCTTTCCGCTCACCGTCTTCAGCGGTCGCGGGAGGCGGGATCGGAGCGGTCCGAGATCGATGCCGTGCGGGTGGGCGAGCAGCCTCTCCAGGCTGAGCCCGTCGGACCGGGTGCCGAATCCGTCGCCGTAGGGGCCGAGGCGCAGCATCATGTCGAGCCGCCGCTCGGGGCCGCTGTCACCGGTGAGCAGACCGGCCAGCTCGCGCGGGTCGCGGCCGTGGACGGGCGAGTTGGCCTCGGTGACCGCCCTGGCGAGGGTCTGGTCGACGACCATGGCGTCGACGGCCTCCGGGTCGGCGCCGTGCATGCCGGTCGCGGCGAGCACCAGCCTCGCGAGGATCTCGGTCTCCGCCATGCGCCCCGGCCCCAGGGGGACGGGGGCACGGGTGTAGCGGACCTGATTGCGCACGGCCAGGGTGTTGAAGGCGAAGTCGAAGTGCGGCGCCTGGGAGGGCGGGGGCGGCGGCAGAAGAACATGCGCGTGGCGCGAGGTCTCGTTGAGGTACGGGTCGACGCTGACCATGAAGTCCAGCGAGCCGAGCGCCTTGTCGAGACGGTCCCCGTCCGGCGCGGAGAGCACCGGGTTGGCGGCGACGGCGATGACCGCGCGGATCGGGCTGCCCTCGCCGGTGGCGGTGTCGATCTCCTCCGCGAGCGCGGAGATCGGCAGTTCGCCCTTGGCCTCCGGGTGCCGGCTCACCCTCGAGTGCCAGCGCCCGAGCGCGAACCCGTGGCCCGGCCCAGCGGGCCGGGGCGTCCGGTCGGTGGCCGACAGCGGGAAGAGGGCGCCGCCGGGCCGGTCGAGGTTGCCGGTGAGGACGTTGAGCACGTCGACCAGCCAGCTGGCCAGGGTGCCGTGCGGGACGGTGCAGCTGCCGATGCGGCCGTAGACGGCGGCGGTGGGTGCGGCGGCCAGCTCGCGGGCGAGGGTACGGATGGTGTCCGCCTCCACGCCGCACGCCCCGGCCGCGGCCTCGGGTGTGAAGTCCCGTACGGCCGCGGCCACTTCCTCGACACCTTGCACATGCGGGGTGAGGTCCCCCAGGTCGACGAGGTCCTCCTCGAAGAGGACGTCGGCCATCGCGGCGAGGAGCAGCGCGTCGGTGCCGGGGCGGACGGCGACGTGCCGGTCGGCGAGCCGGGCGGTCCGGGTGCGGCGCGGGTCGATCACGGTGAGGGTGCCGCCCCGGGCCCTGAGGGACTTGAGCTTGCCGGGGAAGTCGGGGGCGGTGCACAGACTCCCGTTGGATTCCAGCGGGTTGGCGCCGATCAGCAGCAGGTGGTCCGTGCGGTCGAGGTCGGGCACGGGGATGGCGTTCGCGTCCCCGTAGAGGAGGCCGCTGGAGACGTGCTTGGGTATCTGGTCCAGTGTGGAGGCCGTGAAGAGGCTGTGGGTGCGCAGACCGGCGAGCAGGACGGTCGGGTAGAGAGCACCGGCCATGGTGTGCACGTTCGGGTTGCCGAGAACGACACCGACGGCGTGCGGCCCGTACCGCTCGACGACCGGCCGCAGCCCCGCGGCCACGGCGTCGAACGCCTCCTCCCAGGTGGCCTCGTGCAGTTCTCCCTCGCGACGCACCAGGGGCGTGCGCAGCCGGTCCGGATCGGAGTCGGCGGCCCCGAGGGAGGCGCCCTTCGGGCAGATGAATCCCTGGCTGAACACGTCGTCACGGTCGCCCCGGGCACCGGTGACACGGGAACCCTCGACGGTGAGCGTCAGTCCGCAGGTGGCCTCGCAGAGGGGACAGATGCGCAGGGCGGTGCGGGACACGGGTCCTCCCATAGGGGTGGCGGCGGTGACGCACGAACGGGGCCGAGCATACCGACCGGTATGGACCAGGGGGAGGGGTGGACCAGGCTCCGGCCGTCACCGCCCCGAGGACCCCGGCGCGCTCGCCCGCCACCGGTGACTGCCAGGTGCCGCGACCGGACAGGTTCACCGCCTCGCGACGCCCGGCACGGCACTAGTCGAGCACCCTGCCCAGATAGGCCCGTAGCAACTCCCGCGTCTCCTCGATGACCTTCTCGTCCCCCTCCGGGGCCACCCGGAAGGCGAGATGGACCAGGGTGTCGGCGGTCTCCACGGCGATCAGGACCGTGCGCCGCAGGTCGTCGTCCGGTTCGCGGTCGAGGTAGGCCGAGAGCAGGTCCGTCAGCCGGTCGGCGACGCGGTGGTTGGGCTCGCCGTACCGGGAGCCGACCGGGATCTGGTTGCCGAAGTCGACGAGGGAGAAGCCCGGGGCCGTGCGCTTCATGTCCAGGTACTCGTCGAGCACGACGTCCATGGCCGAGCGCCAGCCCCCCTCGCCCTCCGCGCCCGCCAGACGGCCGGTCACGTGCTCGGTGTAGCGCTCCAGGTTGCGTTCCGCGAGGGCGTCGGCCATCGCCCGCTTGTTGCCGAAGAAGCGATAGACGGAGCCGATGGGCACACCCGCGCGCAGCGCCACCGCCCGGGTGCTCAGGGCGTCATAGCCGACCTCGTCGAGGAGTTCGGCGCAGGCGTCGAGGATTCTGGTCAGTCGTTCGGCGCTGCGGCGTTGGACGGGCGCACGGCGCAGCGATGTCGCTCGGGGCACGGGCTTCATGATGCCTCTCCGCCAGGGACCGGTGAATCTCGCCCGTCCGTACGGAAACCGGTGGGCTCAGCACTCATCGGCCGACCCCCGCGGTCACTCCTCCTCCCGGTTCGCCGTCGTCCCGGCACCGGACGCGGTGATGTCCGCGGTGCTCTCCACGGGCTTGCCGTGCACCGCCCACACCGTCCGGTCGTCCGCGTACAGCCGGGACGTCACATGGTGCGTGCCGCGCGGGACGAGCCTGGCGGGAAGGTGGTAGTCGACGACCCTCAGCCGGGTGAGAGCGCGTCCGTCCAGGTAGAGCCGGACGACACCGCGACCGGCCTCGGCCACCGGCCGCGTTCCGTCGGGCGAGAGGCGGAAGTTGTGGACGGTCAGCCGCGCGTCCCAGTCGTCACCGGGGTCGGGCTGCACCTGGATCGCCACCTGGGGCGCGCTCTTCTCGTCGACCTCACGGTAGTGCCGTCCCTCCTCGTCCGTGTCGTCCAGCACCTTGCCCACCGGCGAAACCGACACCTCGCTCCCCCGCTCGCGCGCGTCACCCGGGCCGCAGCCCGCCGAGCCGCCGAACAGGGCACCCACCGCGAGCTCTGCGAGCAGTCCGCGCGTCCACGACATGGCCGGGAGCGTATTGCACCCGTCCGACGGCGGAATCCCCCTCAGGGCTGGTTCTTCCGCCCTCGAGGGCCCGGCGGTCCCGCGACTCGGGCACTCTCGGGGCTCATGTCCGCCTGCCCCCTTGCGCACCCGATCACCGAATCCTACGGTGATGCATAGGAATCAGCGATGAGGGAGCGGCGATGAGCGGGGACGCGAGGAAGACCGCGGAGGGGCTGTCCTATCTCTCCGGTTTCGGCAACGAGCACAGCTCGGAGGCGGTGCCGGGCGCACTGCCCGAGGGCCGCAACTCACCGCAGCGCGCGCCGCTCGGGCTGTACGCGGAGCAGCTCAGCGGTACGGCGTTCACCGAGCCGAGGGCCCACAACCGGCGCTCGTGGCTCTATCGCATCCGCCCGTCGGCCGCCCACCCGGCGTTCGGCCGTGCGGACAACGGGATGATCCGTTCGGCGCCGTTCACGGAGACGGTGCCCGACCCCAACCGGCTGCGCTGGAACCCGCTGCCCGAGCCGGCCCCGGGGACGGACTTCCTCGCGGGCCTGTGGACGCTCGGCGGCAACGGCGACGCCACTCAGCGCACCGGCATGGCCGTGCACCTGTATCACGCCAACGCCTCCATGCACCGCGTCTTCAGCGACGGCGACGGCGAGCTGCTGATCGTGCCGGAGCGCGGCGGGCTGCTGCTGCGCACGGAGTTCGGGCTGCTGCACGTGGAGCCCGCCGAGGTGGCGCTGATTCCGCGGGGCGTCCGCTTCCGCGTGGAGTTGCTCGACGGCTCCGCCCGCGGTTATGTCTGCGAGAACTACGGAGCCCCCTTCCGCCTTCCCGACCTCGGCCCGATCGGCGCCAACGGCCTTGCCAACGCCCGGGACTTCCGGGCGCCGGTCGCCGCGTACGAGGACGTCGAGGGCCCGGTCGAGGTGGTGAACAAGTTCTGCGGCAACCTCTGGTCGGCGATGTACGACCACTCGCCGCTGGACGTCGTCGCCTGGCATGGAAACCATGTGCCGTACGTCTACGACCTGCGCCGCTTCAATGTGATCGGCACCATCAGCTACGACCACCCGGACCCGTCGATCTTCACCGTGCTGACCTCGCCGAGCGACACTCCCGGTCTGGCGGGCGTCGACTTCGTGGTCTTCGCGCCGCGCTGGCTGGTGGGCGAGGACACCTTCAGGCCCCCGTACTTCCACCGGAACGTGATGAGCGAGTACATGGGTCTCGTCGAGGGTGCGTACGACGCCAAGGCGGAGGGTTTCGTGCCGGGCGGGGGCTCGCTGCACAACATGATGTCGGCGCACGGTCCCGACCGGGACACGTTCGAGCAGGCGAGCGCCGCCGAGCTCGGCCCCCGGAAGATCGATGACGGGCTGGCGTTCATGTTCGAGACCCGCTGGCCGGTGACCCTGGCCGCACACGCGGCCCGCGCCGATCACCTGCAACGTGGGTACGACGGGGTCTGGCAGGGCCTCGAGCGTCACTTCCGCCCGTTGCACTGAGCGCCCACGACCGGTACGGATAGCCCGTGACCTCCTTCGCCCCGGATTCGATCGTCCTCAACCGCAAGCTGCCGCTCTGGTACCAGGTGTCGCAGTCGCTGCGCGCCTCGATACTCGGCCGTTCGCCCCGGGACCCGCTGCGCCTGCCCACCGAGGAGCAGTTGGCGGGGCACTACGGGGTGAGCGTGCTGACCATGCGGCAGGCACTGAAGGAGCTGGAGGACGAGGGGCTGATCTCGCGCCATCGCCGGCGCGGCACATTCATCGAGCCCAGCGCGAGAAGGGGCACCCCGGTGCGGCTGCTGGGTTCGGTGGACGCGATCGTGGCACAGCAGTCCGGGATGACGACCGAACTGCTGGACCACGGCAGGGCCCCGGTGCCCGCGGAACTCGCCGACCACTTCCCGGATCTCGCCGAGGTGGCGACGTACCACCGGCTGCGCAGCGACGAGAAGACCGGCGAGCCGACCAATCACGCCCGCAACTACGTCCGTCCCGAACTGGCCGAACGCATCGACCGCGAGGACCTGGTGCGGTGGCCGATGACCAAGGTGCTGCGGGACGTGGTGGGTGCGGACATCAGCCGCATCACGGACACCGTGCAGGCACGGCTGGCCGATCCCGAGACGGCCCGCCTGCTCGAAGTCCCGCTGCTCAGCCCCATCCTGCACTACACGGGCATCACGTTCGACGCCAATGGGCGGCCGCTCGACGTGGCGGTGATCCATTACCGCGGGGACCGGTTCTCCTTCACGGTCACCCTCGAGGCCACCTGACCACGTCGTACGATGCCCAGCGTGACGCACGACGACGCTCCGCTGCTCGCGGACCTCATACCGTGGTCCGTCGCACCCCTGCGGCCGGGCCGCGCCTGGCCGTCGGCGCCCGACCCGGCCTCGCTGAAGGCACGATGGGACGCCTTCGTGAAGGCCGAAGGGCCCGACCGGGAGGCACTGCTGGAGCCGACGCGTTCGCGCACGCTGTACTCGGCGGTCGGACAACTGCCGGGCCGGGCCGGCGGCACCGAGAAGCTGGTGCGTGCCTCGGGCCCCTGCCCGGAGCCCGTCCGCGTCCTGCACGCGCCGTTCGACGAGCAGTGGCTGATCCCCGACCACCGGTTGATCGACGTGGCTCGACCGGAGTTGTGGCGGGTCGCGGACGAGCACCAGATCTTCGCCGTGGAGACGGCCGCCGTGCCCGACTCGCCCGGCCCGGTCCTGCTCGCGACCTCGCTGCCGCCCGTACTCCGGGCCCGCCGTATCCGCCCGTTGTACCGACGTCCCGGCGGCGTCGAACCCAACCTGACGCCCGGCCTGCTGGACCACCTCGGCGCCCGTCTGGGCCTGTCCCCCACCCCGGTGGACGTCCTCGCCTGGACCATGGCGACGGTACGTCCCGGGCCCGGCGGACCGGCCGTCCCCCTCACCGAGGACCCGGACGTCTGGACGCACGGCGTCGAACTGGGACACCGCATCCTCTGGCTGATGCGCCGCGACGGCGAGCGACCGAAGCTCCCCGGCGGCCGCCGGCCCTATGTCCGTGCCCCGCTGCCCGGACGCCCCCTGACGCTGCACTACGACCGTGGCGAGGAGAGTCTGCACCTCGAGGACGGCCGTATCTCCCCGGTACCGCCCGAGGCCTGGGACTTCGAGGTGGGCGGGGACCGCGTCCTGGAGCAGTGGTTCGCGGCCCGGACCTTCGAGGCCGGGCCCGGCACCTTGCAGGCGATCCGCCCGGCGACCTGGCCACAGACCTGGACGTCCGAGCTGCTGGAGCTCATCACGATCCTCGCGCTCCTCGCGGAGCTGCGTCCGCGGCAGGCCTCAGGGGAGGTGACCGCCCCTCTCACGGCCACCGCGCTGCGCACGGCAGGGGTGTTGCCGGTACCGACCGCGGCACGCCGGCCGGCGTCGGTGCTCGACCACCACGAGGAGGGCCCTGCGGGCCAGTTCGCGCTGCTTTAGCTCCTGGGCTCGAAGCTGTCCAGCACCCGCCCCAACGCCCTTTCGAACACCGCCTCCAGGTCGATCGGCCCGGCGTCCTCCGCGAAGGCCGCCGCCATCCGCGGACACGCGCCGGTGGCGATCCGCCCGCCGAGGCAGGCGATCCGCACCGCGCTCTCCTGCTCCTCCGACCAGGGCAACGACCGGGCGCGTTCGGCGGTGGCCAGCTCGTTCGCCACGTACATGGTCACCACGCTGTTGACCATCGCGACCAGTTCCATCTTGGTGCCGTAGGACACCTCGAGCGGGTCGAGGCAGGCCAGGCAGTGCTCGAGGTAGCGCAGGGCGTTGGGGCTGAAGCCGTAGAGGCTCGACATCAGGCGCCGAAGCCAGCGGTGACGGCGCATGAGGCCGCGGGTCTGGTGCGCCGCCCGCAGCATGTCGGCCCGCCAGTCGCCCGACGGCTCCCACAGTTCGTGCTCGCCGCTGACGGCATCCACCATCAGTTCGTACAGGTCCTCCTTGCGGGGGACGTAGTTGTACAGCGACATGGTGCCGCAGCCGAGCTCGGCCGCCACCCGGCGCATGGAGACCGCGTCGAGCCCTTCCGCGTCGGCGATCCGCACCGCGGCGGCCGCGATGTCGGCACGGCTGTAGGCCGGTTTCGGCCCCCGGCCCGCCCTTTTCGGCAACGCACCCCTCCCCAGTGGCGCCGCCTGGCCTGTGGCCCACCCCGTAGCCGGGTCGCTGGCCTGGTGCACGGTGCTGATCGCGGTGTTCGCCCCCCTCGCCGTCCGTCGCTACGCCCACGGGGAACGGTGAACGGCTGACGGGCAGAGGTGACCGGCCGCCCGGGAAGCCACCGCTCCCTGGGCATGCTCCCAGCGCCATGCGATGCACGCTGCACTCCCTCGGCGCGCACCCGGCCGGCGCACGCCGTCAGCGCCTCGACGGAAACACATGGACGAGCTGGTCGGCCGGCGCTGGGCGCGCTCGACGCGAGCGAGGCGGAGACCCGGCCCGGAGGCGACCGCCATCGTATACGCGCACCTCAGGGAGCTGTGGGCCGTGGCCGACCATCCGCCGCCGACGGCCGGAGAGCGGTGGCGGATGGTGGGGGCGGGGACCCTGAGCGCTGCTGCCGTCGATCACGCTGCCGGGCGGGAACGAGACACGGACGGGGAATGTACCCGCGCTCGGGACGCACACCGGGGCGCTGCCGCCTGCCGTGGGGATGACGGACGACGTGGTCGCGGTGCTGCGCCGGGACGGTGCGGCGGCCTGAGCGCGGGCCCTTGCCGAGCGCCCGCGTCGCGGGCGCCATGATGAGGAACGCCGGAGCTCAGCGCCCGCCGAACAGCGAACGACGCAGCCGGCGCAGCGGCGCGAACAGGGAGACCTTGCTCACTCGCTTACCCCTGGCACTGCGCTCGTGCGTGGAGTCATGTGCGGTCAGCTCGCGCATCAGTGAGGTCGCCTCGGCCGTCTCACGCTGCGGGACGGCAGGACCCGCCAGCACCGAGAGATGGCGGTCGAGACGCGAACTGGTCGCGCTGCTCCCGCAGGTGATCGCAGGGACCCTGGCCCTGCGCACTGTTATCTGTTCCATGTCACTCCCCACCCGTACGAGTCCACCCGGCCCGGGCAGAGTAACCCTATCGCTCCCAGGCGGCACTCGTGTATCGCGGGCACAGGATTCACCTTCCTTGTAAGGGGGTTGACGACTACTGTCCGAAACCGAGGGATTGCAGGGCGAGTTGGACGACCGGCTGGCTGGTGGGCTTCGGTGATCCGCCTTCGGGTTCGACCGTCACGGCGAGTGACGTCGCCGCCTTGGTCAGACCGCTCGCGACCAGGGGCGTGTCGCCGTGGAAGAGCCCGAGGGAGCGAGGTTGCGCATGGGGGCGCATCAGCCAGAGTTGATGTACGCGCCCACCGGGCAACGCATCGAGCCCGCTGAGAGTCACAACCGCGCGCCCCTCGGATGCGGAAGCGATTACTCCGATACCTCGGCCCTCGGCGTCCTTGTCACTGGTCGCACGGGCGTCCGGGGCAGCGAGGACGTGGGCGATCTCACGCGCCTGTGCGCGCTCGGCGTCGAGCTTGTCCTGCGTCTGAGCGGCCTGGACGCCGAAGAGCGCGGCGACGACGAGTGCAGCCGCGGCCGTGGCCGTGGCGAGGGGGGCGAAGAGGGGGCGAAGCCGGGGCGCACGCACGCGCGCGGGTGGCGGTTCTGCGCCCCACACATGCGGCGGTAGATGCGGAGCGCGTGCCCGGGACGCCGGCGGATCCGGTACGGGTGCGGGGTCCTGAGGAGTGCTCCGTACGGCGGTGAGGACGCGGTCGCGCAGCCCCGGCGGGGCGATGGCCGTCGTGGACCAGGCGAGGCGGACGGCGTCCTGGGACAGGGCCCGCACCTCCGCGGCGCACTGGTCGCAGCCCTCGAGGTGCCGCTCGAACCGCCGCCGCTCGTCGGGGTCGAGGGCGTCGAGCGCGTAGGGGGCGGCGAGCGAGTGCAGATCGCCGGAGCGCAGACGGGAGAAGAGACTCATGCGCCACCTCCCCCGCGAGTACGGAGGGCGTGGTCCGGCAGCGGCACCGCGCGGGTGCGCCGGGCCCCGGACAGGCGGTACGGGGCGCTCATGCGACTCCTCCCAGGCATTCGCGCAGCCGGGTGAGTCCGTCGCGCATCCGCGTCTTGACCGTGCCGAGGGGCAGTGAGAGCCGCTCGGCCACCTCACGGTACGTGTAACCGTCGTAGTAGGCGAGTGTGACGGACTGGCGTTGCAGGGCGGTGAGCCGGTCCAGGCAGCGGCGCACCCACTCGCGCTCGAGACCCGCCTCCACCTCCTCGACGACCTGGTCGAAGGCGGGGTGGTGGGCGCGCCGGGCCTCGCGCTGCTCGCGTTCTCCGGCGGCGCGGGCACTGCGCACCCGGTCGACCGCGCGGCGGTGCGCGAGGGTGAGGATCCAGGACAGGGCGCTGCCGCGTCCGGGGTCGAACCGCGGGGCGGAACGCCACAGTTCCAGCAGCACCTCCTGGGCCACCTCCTCCGACTGCGCCGGGTCCCGCACCACCCGGCGTACCAGGCCGAACACCGGCCCGGACACCAGTCCGTACAGTTCCTCGAAGGCCTTCTGGTCACCCCCGGCCACCAGCACCAGAAGTTCGTCCGCCTCCACCCGTGACCCCCCTCTCCGCCGCCGTGCACGGCCTGCTCGCTCCACTGTGGCATTCGCTGCGCTCGCGCCCTCGGATGGGATACGGATCAGCGGGCCCGAAACGCGGGTCGAACAGGCACGAAAACATTTTTCAGAATCGACCAATCCGCCGCGGCGGCAGTTCCGAATCCCGGTGCGTCAGGCAAGTTGGCACTGAGGACGGACGGCATGACACCAAACGCGAGGAGCGGCTCGGGGCGCAGGAGTATCGCGGCCCTCATCTGTGGTGCGCTGGCCGCCGGGGGGCTCGCAGCCGCCGGCGTGACCGCGCTGGAACCGGGGGCGGCCTCCGCCTCCTCCCACCGGGAAGCCCCGCTGATCTCGGGGCAGCCGCAGTACGACAACACGGACCTGTACGCGTTCGTGAGCCCCGACAAGCCGGACACGACGACGGTCATCGCGAACTTCGTCCCGTTCGAGGAACCGGCGGGCGGGCCCAACTTCTACACGTTCGCGGACGACGCCCAGTACGACATCCACATCGACAACAACGGTGACGCGCAGGGCGAACTGCTCTTCCGCTACACCTTCAAGACACACACGAAGAACAAGAGCACCTTCCTCTACAACACGGGTCCGGTCACCAGCCTTGACGACCCGGACCTGAACATCACCCAGACGTACGACATCGACCTGCTCAAGCTGCACAACCAGAAGCTGGTCTCCCGGACGAAGATCGCGGACGACGTGCCGGTGGCCCCGTCGAACGTCGGCAAGGCGTCGATGCCGGACTACGGCAAGCTGCGCGACCAGGCCGTCCACGAGCTGGCGGGCGGCTCGACGACGTTCGCCGGGCAGGCGGACGACCCGTTCTTCGCCGACCTGCGCGTCTTCGACCTGCTGTACGGCGGGAACCTCTCGGAGGTCGGCAACGACACGCTCAAGGGATACAACGTCAACTCCCTGGCGCTGCAGGTGCCGAACGACTACATCCGATCCTCGGCACAGCAGCCGATCGTCGGCATCTGGTCGACGGTCCAGCGCAAGGACGCACGCGGCGACTGGACGCAGGTCTCGCGGCTCGGCAACCCGCTCGTCAACGAGGTCGTCAACCCGCAGAAGGACAAGGACAGGTTCAACGCGTCCGCGCCGTGGAACGACGGGCAGTTCCTGAAGAACGTGACCAACCCGGAGGTGCCGAAGCTGATCGAGGCGATCTACAAGATCAAGGCGCCGGCCGAGCCGCGCAACGACCTCGTGGACGTCTTCCTCAAGGGTGTGAAGGGCCTCAACCAGCCGCCGCACGTACGTCCGGCGGAGGAGCTGCGGCTCAACACCTCGATCAAGCCGACCGTCTCCCCGAAGCGGCTCGGCGTGCTCGACGGCGACAACGCGGGATTCCCGAACGGGCGCCGGCTCACCGACGACGTGCTCGACGAGGCTCTTCAGGTCGTCGAGGGCGAACTGGTCGGGTCCAAGAACGACCTGGGTGACGCGGTCAACGCCAACGACAAGGAGTTCGGCCGCTCCTTCCCGTATCTGGCCGAACCCGCCTCGGGTTCGCGCGGCCCGCTGGCCAAGGGCACCGGCACCGGCACCGACGTGCGCAGCCAACTGGGCGGCGGACTCCAGCCGACCGGTACGAGCGGTACCGACACCACGCTGATCGCGAGCTCCGCGGCGGCGGGCGTCGCCGGGGTGCTGCTGATCGGCACCGCGGTGTTCTGGTGGCGCCGGCGCACCAGCCGCTACCGGCCGTACTGACCGCCCACCGGACGGGGCCGTCCCCACGGCCCCGTCCTCTCGACCGGCGCGGCCCGTACCCCTCCATCCCCCACGGCGCGGGCCGCGCCGCCCCACCCCCACAACGACCGCTTCCGCCCAGGAGATCGAGGAGAAGGGCATGTCCCCGCGTACGAACGAGAGCGCGCCGGAGAACGGGCCCGGCGACCGGCGGGAGGCCGGGCAGGCGAGCCCTACCTCCCGCGCGGCGGAGACCACGCCCGAGCGGAGCTCCCCGGACGCCGGAAAGTCGTCGTCCCGTCCGAAGGACGGCACAGACGTGGTCCCCGAGCCGTCCGGCCGCACCCACGAGCGCGTCGTGGCCCTGCGGCGGTTCTCGGCGTCCGGGCGGCGGTGGCGGGCCGCGCAGCTCGGGCTCTGTGCCGCGTCGCTGGCCGTCGCCCTCATCGCCGGCACCGTGGTCATCAGCGCTGTTCGGGACGGCGGAGGTACGGTCCCCGTCGCCTCCTCCCCCGGCGGTGTCTCCCCCGAACTGCTCGCCGGTGGTGATCTCGACGCGGGCATCCGTGCCCTGCAGGCTCACCTCCGTGCCCAGCCACGGGACCACGGCGGCTGGGCGACCCTGGGCCTCGCGTATGTCGAGCAGGCCCGTGGCAAGGGCGACCCCTCCCGCTATCCGCAGGCGCAGCGCGCCCTCGACCGGTCGTTGAGGCTGCGCCCCGGCAACGACGCCGCACTCGCCGGCCGCGCCGCCCTGGCCGCGGCCCGCCACGACTTCACCGGCGCCCTCAGGTACGCGGACCTGGCCCTCACTCAGAACCCGTACAGCGAGCGGGCCCTGTCCTCCCGTATCGACGCGCTCGTCGAACTCGGCCGCTACGCGGACGCTTCGAAGGCCGCGGACCTTGCCGGCTCCCGCCGCCCCGGCGTCCCGGTCTTCACCCGCTACGCCTACGTCCACGAACTGCGGGGCGACGTCGGGACCGCCCGCCGTGTCCTGGAGCAGGCGCTCGCCACGGCCACCTCCCGCGGCGACATCGCGTACGTGGCCACGGCACTGGGCCAGCTGGCCTGGAACCAGGGTGACGACAGGACGGCCCTGGCTCACTACGCCCGCGCGCTGGCCGCGGACGACACCTGCCTTCCGGCACTCGAAGGACGCGCTCGTGCCCAGGCCGCCCAGGGCGACATCGAGGACGCGATCCGCGGCATGGAGCTGGTCGTCGACCGTTATCCGCTTCCCCAACCGCTGGTGGCGCTGGGCGAGTTGTACGAGGTGCGCGGCAGGCGGGGCGACCGGGACAAGGCCCGTGACCAGTACGCCCTGGTGGACGCCTGGGTCTCGTTGGCCCGGGCCAACGGCGTCGACGCCGACCTCGACACCGCCCTCGCCGCCGCCGACCACGGCGACCGCAGGGCCGCGCTGACAGCGGCTCGCGCCGAGTGGAGGCGCCGCCACACCGTGCACACCGCGGACGCCCTCGCCTGGGCGCTGCACGTCAACGGACGTGACGCGGAGGCCCTCCCGTACGCGCGGCGCGCCACGGCCACCGGCTACCGCAACGCGACCTTCCTGTACCACCGCGGCATGATCGAGCGCGCCACCGGTGACGCGGACCGGGCCCGCGCCTCGCTCACCGCGGCCCTGGAGCTCAACGCCGGCTTCTCACCGCTGGGCGCACGTGAGGCCCGCAAGGCCCTGGAGGCGATGAAGTGAACCTCCGTCGCCTCGTCGCCTCCGGCGCGGCGGTCCTCACAGCCGCCTGCGCTCTCGTTCTGGTCCCTTCGGGCCCCGCGAGCGCCCACCCGCTCGGCAACTTCACCGTCAACCGCTACGACGGCCTGGTCGCCGCCCCGGGACACCTGCGCATCGACCACGTCGAGGACCTCGCGGAGATCCCGGCCACCCAGGCCAAGCCCGACATCGCCGAGTTCGGTCTGACCGGCTGGGCCCGGCGGCGGTGCGCCGAGGCCGCCGAGGGCAGCAGGCTCACCGTCGGCGGGCGCTCGGTGCCGCTCACCGTCGGCACCAGCCACGCCCGGCTGCGGCCCGGTCAGGCCGGCCTGAACACCCTGCGCGTGGAGTGCCGGCTGACGGCGCCGCTGCCCAAGGCCGGCACCGTCGGCCTCGGCTTCCGGAGCGCGGGCGGGGCCACCGGGCCGGGCTGGCGCGAGATCACCGCACGCGGCGACCGAACGACGCTCCTCGCGTCGAACGTGCCGAAAAGCTCCGTGTCCCGCGAACTGACCGGCTACCCGGCGCAGTTGCTCTCCTCACCGGCCGATACGGTCACGGCCTCCCTGCGGGTGCGGCCCGGGGGCCCCGCCCTGGGCGGCGAGCGGGCGGACGCACCGGCCGCCTCCGTCCTTCCCCGCGGTGCCGACCGCTGGACCCGGGCCCTGGACGACCTGGTCGCCCGGCACGACCTCACCTTCGGCTTCGCCGCGCTCGCCCTGGTCATCGCGATCGGCCTCGGCGCGATGCACGCGCTCGCGCCCGGCCACGGCAAGACCCTGATGGCCGCGACCGCGGCGGCCCGCGGCGGCCGGGCGAGGCTCAAGGACGTACTGCCCCTGGCCGCGTCGGTGACGGTCACCCACACCCTGGGCGTGGTCACCCTGGGGCTGCTGGTCACGGCGGGTTCCGCGGCGACGCCGTCGGTGATCGCCTGGCTGGGCCTGGCCAGTGGTGTCCTGGTCACCCTGGCCGGCGCGTCGCTCGTGCGCCGGGCGTGGCACAACCGACGTCACGGCCATGGAGAGGCGCACCGGCACGGCCGGGCACCCGGACACTCCGGTCACACGCACGATCACGGCCACACCCACCCAACACACGGACAACACGGTCACCGGCATGACGCCGGCATCCCCCACACCCACGGCGGGGTCACGCACACCCACCCCACCGCGCCCACGCTCCGGGGCACGATCCTCCTCGGTTTCGCGGGCGGGATGGTGCCCAGCCCCTCCGCCGTGGTCGTCCTGGTCGGTGCCGCGGCGCTCGGCCAGGCCTGGTTCGGGCTCCTGCTCGTCGTCGCCTACGGCGTCGGCCTGGCCCTGACACTGACCGCGGCAGGGGTCGCCGTGGTCAAGCTGGGGAGCGGGATGAACCGCGTACTGGAACGGCGCCCGCGCTGGACCGCCGGGCCGATGGCCGCGCTGGTGCGCAGGACCGCGCCGCTCGGGTCGGCCTTCGTCGTCGTGGCCCTCGGGGCCGGACTGCTGTTCAAGGGGGCCGCATCCGCGCTCGGTTGAGCTACTTTTGGGGAGAAAACGCGCGGAGTGGATACATCACGCGGATGCGAATGGGGGACGCCCGTGTCCGAAGATCCAGGCCATGAACGTGTGATCGCGGGCCGTTACCGTCTGCTGTCCCCGCTCGGCCAGGGCGGCATGGGGACGGTATGGCGCGCCCGTGACGAAGTGCTGCACCGCGAGGTGGCCGTCAAGGAGGTGCGCGCCCCGGCCGGACTTCCGGCGTCCGAGGTCCAGCGCATGTACACCCGGCTGGAACGGGAGGCCTGGGCGGCGGCCCGGGTGGCCAACCGCAATGTCGTGACGGTCTACGACGTGGCCCACGAGGACGGGCGGCCGTGGATCGTGATGGAGCTGATCCGCGGCATCGCCCTGTCGGACCTGCTGGACGCGGAGGGGCCGGTCTCCCCGCAACGTGCGGCGCACATCGGCGCGGAGGTGCTGGCCGCCCTGCGCGCCGCGCATGCGGCCGGAGTGCTGCACCGCGACGTCAAACCCGGCAATGTGCTGCTGGCCAACGACGGCCGGGTGGTCCTCACCGACTTCGGCATCGCCATGGTCGAGGGCAGCTCCGCGTTGACCATGACCGGCGAGGTCATCGGCTCGCCCGAGTTCCTCGCCCCCGAGCGTGCGCTCGGCCGCACCCCGGGCCCCGAGTCCGACCTGTGGTCGCTCGGCGTGCTGCTGTACGCGGCGGTCGAGGGCAACTCGCCGTTCCGGCAGAACACTCCGCTGAACACTCTGCGGGCTGTCGTCGACGAGGAACTGCCGCCGCCACGGCGGGCGGGTCCGCTGACCCCCGTGATCGAGGGGCTGTTGCGCAAGGATCCGGCGGAGCGCATCCCGGCGGAGCAGGCGGAGCGGGACCTGCGGATCGTCGGCGCGGGCGGCACCCCGCGCACCGGCGCCGTCCCGGCGTACACGCCGACGGTCGCTGCGTACCGGAGCGAGCCGCCCACGCCCGCGCAGCCGGCCCATGTCCCCACCACCGAGTCCCGGCCCGGGTACGGGACCCCCGCCGAGCCGCCCGAGCGCGACCGCCGTGCCGCCGTGGTCCTGATCGCGGGTCTGGCCGCCCTGGTACTGGCCGTGGCGGGGCTGACATACGTGCTGGTGAACCGAGAGAACGGCGGGGGCAACGGCGGTACCAGCAGCGGGTCCACGCACAGCGACGACGCCTACGGCACGAACTCCAGTGGTCCCGGTACGGACACCGGCTCGAGCCCCGCTCCGAGCGGCGGAGGCACCTCAAACGGCGGAGGCGGTCGTACGACGAACCCGCCCGCTCAGTCGGTCCGGGTGACGGTCACCGGCGTGCACACCGACTACTCCGGGACCTGTCCGCCGCCGGACGCGCAGGCCCCGGCGTTCACGGCCACGTTCACCGTGGGCCGGGTGCCGGTCGACCTGACCTACCGCTGGGTCACCGGGACGGGACACGTCTCGGACCCCGGCTGGAAGACCCTGTCGTTCCCCGCGGACGGTGGGCGGACCCAGCAGCGGCAGGTCGTCGTGACCACGTACGACGCGGGCGGTTCGGTGCAGAACAAGATCGGTGTGGAGGTGCGCGATCCGGTGCGGGTCACGTCCGACTCCGTGCCGTTCTCGGTGACCTGTGAGACGGAGACCCCGACGGACGGGGCCTCCCCCTCGAGTTCATGACCGTCAGGCCGCGCCGTTCAGGACCGGCAGATAGCCGCCGGACTGGCCGGCCGCGGTCGGGTGGTAGGACTCGCCTATGTTCAGCCAGTTGACGCTGTGCAGCCAGGAGGAGCCGGAGCAGATCTCGTGGCCGGTGAAGGTGGTGCGCACATCGCCGAAGGTGAAGCCGTGGTCGGCGGCGCGCTTGGCGATCGCGGCGTCGAGGTGGTCGGCGGCGCCGTTTATCGCGGACCGCTTGGTCTGGGACAGCCCGAGACAGGTCGTGCCGAGCTTGTAGAAACGGGGGTAGCCCAGCACGACCACATGGGCCGACGGGGCCTTGGCACTGATCGCCGAGTAGACGCTGTCCAGCCGGCCGGGCAGGGTCGAGTCCACGTACGCCTTGGCCGTCGCGATCCGCGACAGACAGGAGCTGTCGGACTGGAGCACGCACGTCGTCATGACGTCGGCGAACCCGGCGTCGTTGCCGCCGACGGTGATGGAGACGAGACCGGTCGACGCGCTCAGCGTGCCCAGCTGATTGTTGAGCACGTCCGTCGTACGGGCGCCCGAGCAGGCCATGAAGCTGAACGATGCAGGGGCGTGGGCGGCCTGCCACAGGTAGGGGTAGGCCTTGGTGCTGCGGTCGCAGTCGCCGCTGGAGCTGATGTAGCTGCCGGCGCCGACACCCGAGGAGTAGGAGTCACCGAGGGCCACATAGCCGGTGGCCGCCGCTTGAGGGGACGCCTGCGCCGCGGCCGCCCCGGTGAGGGCGAAGCCGACGGCCAGGAGCAGTGAAGTCACGTACGCCGCAAATCGGGAACGTATCATGGAACCTCCCTTTAGCAGGATCTCTGCCACAACTGTGGTAGCAGCTACGCGTGTTGACAGGAAGTGTCCATGCCAAGACTTTCGGCGCGTGACGACGCACGCGGTCCGTTCACCGTCCCGTTCGACCACGCGCGCATGACATTCGCCCGGCGGAGCGTCAATCCCCGTGTTCGGGGCAGCGGTTCACTGAACGCTGTCCCGAGGACGGCCCCGTAACACCGCTCGAGGCCCGGACGCCGGTTCCCCGGAGCACCCGCACTTCCGGGCAACACCTGTGCGAACGGAGCCGATGCCCTGTGGGTGGCGCCTCCGCATCTTGACGGCCCCCGGCCCACTGCGCCACATTGAAGCCCGGCATCCGGCGCTTCGGGGGGCAAAGTCGCCAATGCAGACCATACGCATCAAGCCACCGTCATCAGGTAAGGACGGGGGACCGGGACAGGATCCGGGGAGGGGCCTGTTCCCCCTGCTCGCCGGCGCGGCGGTCGTCGTCGCAGGGGTCGGGGCGTTCCTCGCGCTCAACGGCACCGACTCGCCGCTGCGCGGCCCGTTCACGCTGTTCTTCCTGCTCGCCGCGCCGGCATCGGCGCTCGGCGCCAGCTTGCGGGGGCTGGAACCCTTCGCCCGCACGGTGGTGTCCGTGGCCGGAGCGATCGCGATCGATCTGCTGATCGCCCAAGGCATGCTGGCGGTGCACCGGTGGTCGGTCACCGGTGGCATCGTCGTGGTGACCGTGATCAGCGCCGTCGCTCTCCTGCTGATTCCGGTACGGCGGCAACGCCACCGTACGGCGAGAAGACGGGCCTGAAGACGTGGACATCAGCGTGTACCGCCCCGGCGAACTCAGGGCCGCCGACCGGGCGGCATGGACGGCTCTGCAGTCGAAAGCCCATCTCAACGGGTCGCCCGAACTGTCGAACCCCTTCTTGTCGCCCGAGTTCGCGCTGGCCGTGGGCCGGACGAGGCGTGGCGTTCGCATCGCGATCGTCCGCGAGGACGGCGAGCCGGCCGCCTTCTTCCCGTTCCAGAGAACGGCCGCCGGAGTCGGCCGGGCCGTCGGCCTGGGAGTCTCGGACTGCCAGGGCATGGTGCACCGGCCCGGCTTCACGTGGGACGCTTCTGAAGTCCTGCGGGCCTCTGGGCTCGCTGTCTGGGAGTTCGACCACCTGGTGGAAGGCCAGGCGCCGTTCGAGGCGGGAGCCTCCGGTACCTTCCCGTCCCCGGTCTTGGACGTCGACCAGGGGTACGAGGCGTATATGCGCCAACTGCGCGCGCGATCACCGAAGTTCACACGCACGACGCTGGCCAAGGAACGCAGGCTCGGGCGGGACACCGGAGAGGTGCGCTATGTCCACGACGAGCGTGACCCGGCCGTCCTGCAGACGCTGATGAGCTGGAAGTCCGCTCAGTACCGCAGGACCGGGCGCAGCGACCGCTTCGCGCACGCCTGGATCAACCAGTTGGTGCAGCAGCTGTTCCACACCCGCGCGGAGCGGTTCGGGGGGATTCTGTCCGTCCTCTACGCGGACGGACGGCCGATCGCGGCCCACTTCGGACTGCGCACCGATCGGGTGCTGGCCTGCTGGTTCCCGGCTTACGACCCGGCGTTCGCGAAGTACTCGCCCGGCCTCGTCCTGCATCTGCGGATGGCCGGGGCGGCCGCCGCCGACGGCATCGCCCATCTGGATCTCGGGCGGGGCCAGAAGGAATACAAGGACTCCCTGAAGACACGCGATCTCTACGTGTCCGAAGGGTGGGTGACGCGCCGTCACCCTGTCGCGTTCGGACACAGGGCGCACCGCGCCCCGGTCCGGGCACTGCGCAATGCGGTGCTGTCTCGGCCGGAACTCTTCGAGCCGGCCGACCGGATCCTCAAACGGATGGGGAAAATCCGTTCCGGGGGTCGAGTTTCGACCATATCGGCCAAAACCGGGGACACATCCCAGGTCTTGCCATAAAGTCGCAATCGTCAATACCGTCATACATCAACCGCATCGGTCCACCATCAAGCGGCTCCAGGGGAGGGCTCAGGTACCGCGATGGTCCCGGCGCGGGGCGCGGTAGGGGGGTGCCGTGCTCGGCGACCACAGTCGTTCGAGTCGTGCCGCGCGACCGGCTGCCGTTTTCCCGGCAGGCGGCCAGCTTTGCCAGCTCACCCGGCATGCACGGAGATCCATTTCGGCATGCCGTAAGTGAGAACCCCCCTTTCGAACCGGACAAAGAGCCGGACCGTCCAGGGGCGGACGGTCCACCGGACGAGAGGGACAAGACTCATGAGTTCTGTTCTGCGCCCTGCAGTTTCGGATCAAGGTCCGTTAACTCAGGGCAAATATCGGCCCATCTCCTCTCACCTGGCCATCGCGCCACCGGTGAGCGTGGTGATCCCCGCCATGAATGAGGCGGAGAATCTCCCGTACGTCTTCAAGACACTTCCCGACTGGATTCACGAAGTGGTCCTTGTGGACGGCAATTCCACCGATGACACGGTCCAGGTCGCACGTGATCTGTGGCCGGACGTGAAGGTCGTCGGACAGCGGGGCAAGGGCAAGGGGGACGCCCTGATCACCGGCTTCGAGGCCTGCACCGGCGACATCATCGTGATGGTCGACGCCGACGGCTCGGCCGACGGTCAGGAGATCGTCAGTTACGTCTCCGCACTGGTGTCAGGAGCCGACTTCGCGAAGGGCTCGCGGTTCGCGAACGGCGGCGGCACCTCCGACATGACGCCGATCCGCAAACTGGGCAACCGGGTGCTGTGCGCGATCGTCAACGCCAAGTTCGGGGCCCGCTACACCGACCTCTGCTACGGATACAACGCGTTCTGGCGGCACTGCCTCGACAAGATCGACCTCGACTGCACGGGCTTCGAGGTGGAGACCCTGATGAACATCCGGGTCGTCAAGGCCGGGCTCAAGGTGCAGGAGATTCCCAGTCACGAGTACCTCCGCATCCACGGCGCGAGCAACCTGCGTGCGGTGCGCGACGGGCTCCGGGTGCTGAAGGTCATCCTCAAGGAGCGCTCCAACCGGCGTGCCCTGCGCAGCCGTCCGCACGCGATCGCACTCAACTCAACCCAGGGAGAGGTGTCTTGAACAGTCGGGACATCTCCGTGGTGATCTGCGTCTACACCGAGGACCGCTGGGAGGACATCCTCGCGGCGGTCTCCTCGGTGCGGGCGCAGTCCCGGCCGGCCCGCGAGACGCTGCTCGTCGTGGACCACAACGAGACTCTGCTGGAGCGGCTGACCGGGGAGTACAAGGAGGTGGAGGAGGTCCGCGTGCTCGCCAACGCGGGCCCCCGCGGCCTGTCCGCGGGCCGCAACACCGGGATCGTTGCCTCGCACGGGGAGATCATCGCGTTCCTGGACGACGACGCCGTGGCCGAGCGGGACTGGCTGAAGCACTTCGCCGAGGGCTATGAGGACCCGCGGGTCATGGCCGTCGGCGGCCGTACGATGCCGATCTGGGCGTCGGGCCGCCGCCCGGCCTGGTTCCCGGAGGAGTTCGACTGGGTGGTGGGCTGCACATACAAGGGGCTGCCGCCCGGCCGGGCACGGGTGCGCAACGTCCTCGGCGGCAACGCCTCGTTCCGCCGCACCGCGTTCGTGGCGGCGGGCGGCTTCGCCACGGGCATCGGACGCGACGGCGACAAGCGTCCCCTGGGCTGCGAGGAGACGGAGTTGTGCATCCGCCTCAGCCGGGCCCGGCCGGATGCGATCCTGCTGATCGACGACCGCGCGGTGATCCACCACCGGGTGCCCGAGCCGCGTGAGCACTTCGCGTACTTCCGCACCCGTACCTACGCCGAGGGCCTCTCCAAGGCGCTGGTGGCCCGCAGCGTCGGCTCCGACAAGGGGCTGGAGTCGGAGCGCCGCTACACCACCCGGGTGCTGCCCGCCGGTGTGGTCCGCGGACTGCGTGACGCACTGCTGGCCCGCCCCGGCGGCGCGGGCCGGGCCGGCGCGATCGTCGCCGGGGTACTCACGGCCGCCGGTGGGTACGTGCTCGGAAGCGTCCGGGCGCCCAGGGGCGGCGCCGCCTTCTCCGTGGTGCGGATCCCGGTCTGCGAGGGGGACATCGCATGAGCGGACAGGCCGTGCCGATCCTCATGTACCACTCGGTGGCGACGGCGCCCAACGAGGCGACGCACGCCCTGTCGGTGGCGCCGGAGGCCTTCGCCGAGCAGATGGCTCAGCTCGCGGACCTGGGATGCACGCCCGTCACCACCACCGAGCTGGCCCGCAGCTGGCGGGAGGGCGGTCCACTGCCCGAGCGGCCCGTCCTCATCACCTTCGACGACGGCTACGAGGGCGTGCACCGCCATGCCCTGCCCGTGCTCGCCGAGCACGGTTTCGTCTCCACACTGTTCGTCTCGACGGGCTGGATCCGGGGCGCCCACGACACCGGCGGCGGCCTGGACACCATGCTCGACTGGGACCAGGTACGCGACCTCGCGGGCGGCGGGGTCGAGATCGGCGGGCACAGCCACACCCATCCGCAGCTGGACCAGGTCGACGACGACGCGCTGTGGTTCGAGCTGCTGCGCTGCAAGGAGATCGTCACCGACGAACTGGGCTCCGTCCCGGTCTCGTTCGCCTACCCGTACGGCTACTCCAGTCGCCGGGTGCGCCGGAGGGTGCGCGAGGCGGGATACCGCCAGTCGCTCGCCGTGGGCAACGGTCTCGCGCGCCGCCGCCAGGGACCGTACGCGCTGCAACGTGTCACCGTGCGCCGCGGCACCGGCGCCGAGGAGTTCGAGCGGCTCGTCCAGGGCCGTGCGATCGCCCTCAATTTCGCCAGGGACCGCGCCCTCACCAAGGGGTACGCCGTGGTCCGAAGAGCACGACAGGTTCGCCGGAAGGCCATCGGTTCCCGTGTCTGACACGACCACCACAGCCCAGGTTCAACAGACCTCGACCGCGGCGCCCGAGCAGTCCGGGCGCCGCCTGCGCCTGCCCGGACGCGGCGGGGGCGGCGGCAGTCAGCTGTTCCGCAACGCCTATGCGCTGATGCTCAACACCGGTATCTCAGCGGTGCTCGGCCTCGGCTACTGGCTGGTGGCCGCCCGCTACTACTCGGACGCCGCGGTCGGCCAGGGTTCGGCTGCGATCGCCGCGATGAAGCTCCTCGCCGGCCTCACCGCGGTGACCCTCACCGGCGCCCTGGCCCGCTTCATCCCGATCTCGGGACGGACCACCGGCCGCCTGATCCTCCGCACCTACGCGGGTAGTTCCATCGTCGTGGCGCTCGCCGCCGGCGTCTTCCTGCTGACGCTGCACGTGTGGGGACCCTCGTACCGCTTCCTGCACGGGCCCGCCCCGGCGCTCGTCTTCGTGGTGGCCGTCATCGCCTGGAACCTGCTCACCCTCCAGGACGGTGTGCTGACCGGGCTGCGCAGCGCGCTGTGGGTCCCGGTGGGCAACACCGTGTTCTCCGCGGTGAAGCTGGTGCTGCTCATCGGGCTCGCCGCCGCGATCCCCGTGATGGGCGTCTTCGTCTCCTGGGTCGCGGCCATCGCCACATCCGTGCTGCCGCTCGGCTGGATGGTGTTCCGGCGCCTGGTGCCCCGGCACGTCAAGGCGACGGAGGACCACGCGGCGCCGCCGTCGGTGAAGGAGATCGGGCGCTTCCTGGCGGGCGACTACACCGGTTCGCTGTTCTCCCTCGCGGTGGTCTACCTCGTCCCGGTCATCGTGGCCTCGCAGGTCAGCGCCGCGGACAACGCGTACTTCTACATCACCACCACCATCGGCGGCACGACCAACCTGCTCGCCATCAACATGGGCGCCTCGCTGACCGTCGAGGGCTCGCACGACCCGGCACGGCTCGCGGCCAACACCCGGGCCGCGCTCAAGCGCATGGCCCGGATCATGCTGCCGGTGTGCGGGCTGCTGTTCCTCGGCGCGCCCTACATCCTGCGCGTCTTCGGCGAGGGCTACGCCCACGCGGCGACTTCGCTGCTGCGCTGGTTCGCGGTGGGAGCGCTGCTGCGGGTCGTCATGGAGACGTACTTCGCGGTGCTCCGCGCCCAGAGCCGCACCTTGGGACTCGCCTACCTCCAGGGCCTGTTGTGCGTTCTGGTGCTCGGGCTGACCGTGCTGCTGCTCCCCCGTATGGGGCTGACCGGCGCGGGTGTCGCGGAGATCTCCAGCCTCGCGGTGATCGTGGCGATCGCCGCGCCGAAGCTGTTCACGATCGTGCGTGCCGCCCCGGCGGACGCCGTGCCCGAGAACGCGGCACCGGACGGGGACCTCGCCGACCTGGGGGCACGTGAGGTCCCCGTGCCGCGGAGGGGTCCGTCCTGGGCGAAGAAACTCGACGCCGACACGCTCGCGCTCGGCATCCACGTCGACTTCGACCACGTGGAGCGCCGGCCCGACGTACGCCCGGGTCCGGGCACCCCGCCCAGCGGAACACCCGCAGTCTCCGGCGAGGGTGACCGTCCCACGCGGCCGCTCGGGCTGCCGGGACCGGTCCGTCCGGTCGGCCTGCCGGTGGAGGAACGAAAGCCGGGCACGGAGGAGCGTGCCCTGTCAGGGGCGCGGGACGCGACATCGGGCGGCTCCACCGTGCGCGCACGCCCTGCCGTGACGGAGCCGCAGCCCAAGGAGCACCCGCGCCCCTTCGGTTCGCTCGGGGGACTGCTCCTCGGTTGTCTGCTCGTCTCGGCCCTGCTGCTCTACTGGGTGCCCGTGCTGGGCCTCGACGACGGCTCGCTCGAGCGGATGGGCGGTCTGGGGCTGATCTCGGTCCTGCCGCTGCCGACCCTCGTCGGGGCTGCCCTGCTGGTCGTGGTGTTCGCCGCGCTGCTGTGGCGCGGCCGCGAGTCCAAGGGCCTGCTGCTGGTCACGCTCCTGGCCACGGTCGTGTCGCTGCACGCCCTGCCCGCCGCGATCGAGACCGAACCGCGGTTCGCGACGGCCTGGCAGCACCTCGGGTTCCTCGATTACATCGACCGGACCGGGTCGGCCGTGCCCGATCTGGACGCCCGCTGGAGCTGGCCGGGCTTCTTCGCGGTGGCGGCGTTCGTCGCGAAGGCGTGCGGGGTCACCGATCTCACCGAGGTCATCCGCTGGTGGCCGCTGACCGTCCAGCTCCTCTACCTGGCACCGATGTTCCTGCTGCTGCGCTCCCTGCGGGCGAGCTGGCGCGCCAAGTGGACCGGCCTGTGGATCTTCGTGCTCAGCGGCTGGGTAGGCCAGGACTACTTCTCCCCGCAGGGCTTCACCTATCTGCTCTACCTGGCCTTCGTGGCCATCCTGCTGGTGTGGTTCCGTGCACCGCGCGTGATCTGGACGAAGGCACGCCCCGGCGAGGCGGAGGTCGAGCCGACCGGGCGCGGGCAACGCGCCGTGCTGTTGATGGTGCTGATCGGCCTGTACGCGGCCAGCGTCCCGGCCCACCAGCTCACCCCGTTCGTGATGCTGGGCGTGCTCGCGGCGCTCGTCCTGATCGGCCGTTCCGAACTGCGCGGCCTGCCCGTCCTGTTCGCGGTGCTGGTGGCCTTCTGGCTCGGCTTCATGGCCGAGCCCTACTGGTCCGGGCACTTCAACGAGCTCTTCGGCGGCGTCGGCGGCGTCGGCAGCAATGTGTCGACGTCCGTCTCCGGACGCATCCAAGGCGGCGACTCGACGCACAAGCTCGTCCTCTACACGCGGGTGGCGCTCGCCGGCGCCGTGATGGCCTTCGCCTGCTGGGGCTGGTGGCGGCGGCGGGAGAACAAGTACCGCGAGCGGTCGCTGCTGGTGCTCACCTTCGTGCCGTTCCTGGGCTTCGGCATGCAGTCCTACGGCGGCGAAATGGCCCTGCGCGTCTTCATGTTCGCCGTGCCGGGCGCGGCCCTGCTCGCCGGGCTCGCCCTCTTCCCGCGCACGGGTGCCACGTCCGAGGAGCGGGACAAGGACCGGGCGAGTCTCGCACCGCTCGCGGCCCTCATGGCGGGTCTGCTGCTGATGGGCGGCTTCCTGGTGGCCCGCTGGGGCAACGAGTCCTTCGAGCGGATCCGCCCGGGCGAGGTCGCGGCGATGGACTACGTGTACGCCCATGACGACCCGACGGTACGGCTGCTGTGGCTGAGCAACGACACGGTCGACAACGTCACGCCGGCGATGCCGTGGGGCGCCAGGGACATGGAGAAGGTGCAGTACGTACCGACTCTCGCGCCCGCGGATCCGGTCCTGGTGTCGGGCCTGGTCAAGTCGCTCAAGGACGCGGGCCCGAACTCCTACCTCATGATCAACGTCAGCCAGGTGACCTACCTCCGGATGGACGTGGGCTACTCGGCGACGTGGGAGTCCCGGCTCATCAAGAACCTGGACGACCGCCAGGAACTGACAAAGGTCCTCGCCAACGACGACGTGACCATGTACGCGCTGCGCGAGCAGCCCGCCGGCAGCGTCGCCAAGCCGGATCCGGGCCCGATCGGACCGCGCGTGACCTGGACACCGTGGTCGGTCGTCGGAGGCCTCGCGGCCGTTGCCCTGGTCCTGATGCTCACGGCACGCGAGATCGTACGTGTCGCGGTCCGGCCGGGCGTGCGGAAACTGCGCTGGCTGCAGTCCAGTTTCTGGTTCTCGCTGCCGCTGCTGGCAGTGCTGCTGGCCTCGCTGGTGCAGCGGTTCCTGACCATGGGGAAAGGCTGAGCGTCCTCCGGCGTACGAGGTGAAGTGGCTCAGCGCTTGAGCCACTTCACCTCGTACGCCTTCATGTCGAACCGCTTGCCGTCGATCCGGGCGCTGATCGTCCGGTCGAGGGTGTTCACCACGAGGACGACCGTGTCGGTGGCGAGCACGCGGACGTTGGGGACGTCGTCCTGGGCGACCGGCACCGTCCGGTACCGCGTGCCCGGCGGGAACTCCTTGCCGAAGCGGGAGACCAGGTCGTACATGGGCAGCGCCCTGCCGCCGTCCGCGGTGTCGGTCGGCGTCCACAGACAGCCCGGGCAGTCGGTGCCCGTCTTCTCCTCCGGGTTCCAGTAGAAGCCGGAGGCGGCGCCGCCCTTGACCATGGCGATCATCCCGGCGGCCTGCACGGCGACACGGTGGGCCTCCGTCCAACCCTTGCGGTCGTCGTTGCCGTCGGCGGGTTCGACGTAGTACTCCGCCCACCACAACGGCAGGTCGTGGGTCTGCTGCCGTACCCAGTCACCGACGGCGGTGAGCTTGTCGGTGGCGGCGAACTCGTCGGGCAGCAGGTCGTCGTCGTTGGTGTAGCTGGAGCCGTCCACGACGACGAAGTCGGCGCCCACCTTGTTCTTGTTCCAGTAGTCGAAGGCGTCGAGGACCCGTTGGTCCATGGCTCCCCAGGAGCCGCGCTGGGCCGTGGAGGCGTTCTCCTTCTGCCGCGGGTCGACACTGTCCATGACCAGGTACGGCCCGCCTACCATGATCTCCGGGTTGACCTGTTTGAGCGCCTTGTAGACCAGGTTGTACAGCTGGGTGTAGCCCTCGTAGTCCCAGCGCGCCTCGGAGTTGTTCCAGAAGCCCTTGAACTCGTTCCAGACGACGAAGTGGCGCACGTCCGGATAGCGCTTGGCGACGGTCGCCGCGAGCGCGGCGAAGTCCTGGTAGTGGTCGGGCGCCGGGGCGGTCTCCAGGGCGGTCTTGCTCCAGTCGGTGTTGTTCGCGCCCGCCTTGCCGCCCTTCATCCAGTCCGGGGCGCAGCACAGGGTGACGACCGGGGTGCCGCCCGCCTTTCGGACGAAGTCGATACGGCGGTCCATCGCTCCGAAGTCGTAATGGCCCTTGACCGGCTCGGGATTGTCCGCGCCCCAGCCCATGATGTGCTGGTTCTCCGGCAGCCCGGTACCCGAGAGCAGGTCCTCGACACGCGCGGTGGCGCTGCCGCTGCCCTCGTCGGCGCTGTACTGCGTGTGCGTGAAACCCCAGCCGACGTCCGGCTTCGCCTCCTTCGGCGGAGTGGCCGGCGTGCCGTGCACCTTGTCGCCGTCGCGCGTCGTACCGCTGGTGCTCCCACCGTCCCCCGGCAGTTGGCTGATCAGCGTCACCACCAGGGCCAGAGCGGCCACCCCCACCCCGAGCAGCGCGGTGAGCCGCCACCGCCATGCCCCCGTATCCCACTCATGACGTCCCATCATGGGCCACACTAACGGCGGGGATCGACCCAGGGACAGATTCCGTCTGCGACAGCCCTGTAACAGGACGTAGGGGACGGACCGGGAGCACGGGGCACAGCCGACACACCCGGCGCACCTCGGAAAGCGGGTGCACGGGACGCCCGCGTGACAGATCATGGCGACATGTCCGCGAACCCACACGACGCTCTGCCGATCCGGCTCAACGTCGACGACAGCGACTCGCCGTCCGACGTCGTCGACGCGCTGTTCCTCGGCCGCTTCGCGACGGGCGAGCAGCCGTACTCGCACGCGTCGAACATCGACCGCGTACGTTCCGGGGCCACGCTTCTGCCGCCGGGCGCCCGGGTGCTGCGCATCGCCCGCGACGACGACCGCAGCGCGACTCTCGCGGAGGGCGACGGCTGGACCCTGCTGGTCTCCCGCTGGAACCGCGGCGCGGACGTCACCGTGACCGCGACCAGCGCCGAGCTTGCCGAGAAGGTGCTCACCCAGGCCACGGACGGCGCGGCGGACGAGCCGGAACCGCAGCCGGAGAACGTGACCATGGGCTTCTGGTACGTGTCGCCGAGACGCGGACCGCACCGTACGACACGGCAGATCGCGGCCGGCACCTGGGAAGAGGTCCGCCCCAACTACACGGCGCCGGTGGCGGATGCGATGGACCGCCTGATGAAGACGACACCGGAGGACATCGCGGGCCGACTGCTGCTGCTCCACGGCCCGCCGGGCACGGGCAAGACGTCGGCCCTGCGCACGCTGGCCCGCTCGTGGCGGGACTGGTGCCAGGTGGACTGCGTCCTGGACCCCGAACGTCTGTTCTCCGACGTCGGCTACCTCATGGACATCGCCATCGGCGAGGAGGACGGGGCGGGCAAGGGGCGCTGGCGTCTGCTGCTGCTGGAGGACTGCGACGAGCTGATCCGCGGCGAGGCGAAGCACACCGCGGGACAGGCGCTGTCGCGGCTGCTGAACCTGACCGACGGACTGCTCGGACAGGGCAGGAACGTGCTGGTGGGCGTCACCACGAACGAGGACCTGGAGCGGCTCCACCCGGCCGTCGTCCGCCCCGGCCGCTGTCTGGCCCGGATCGAGGTGGGCCCTCTGACCCGCCCCGAGGCGGTGAACTGGCTCGGCCGGGAGGACGGCGTGCGCCGCGAAGGGGCGACCCTGGCGGAGCTCTACGCGCTGCAGCGGGGCACGTCCCCGACGGCGGTGCCGGATCAGCGGTCGGGAACGGACTCGGGACTGTACCTGTAGCCGCACCGGCGGAAAGCCCGCGAGCGGTGCTTTGATGGTCGTATGACCGTGTTCGTCGGCACGTCGGGGTGGCAGTACAAGGACTGGCGAGGCGTCCTGTACCCGTCCGGCGTGCCCATGCGCCTGTGGCTGGAGGAGTACGCGACCCGGTTCGCAACGGTCGAGATCAACAACGCGTTCTACCGGCTGCCGTCCGAGGAGACCTTCGAGGGCTGGCGGGAGCGGGTGCCGCAGGACTTCGTGGTCGCGGTGAAGGCGAGCCGCTATCTGACGCACATCAAACGACTGCGGGACCCGGAGGAGCCGGTGCACCGCCTGATGAGCCACGCGGCGGGCCTCGGCGACCGGCTCGGGCCGGTTCTGCTCCAGCTGCCGCCCACCCTGCGCGCCGACCCGGGCCTTCTCGACGACTGCCTCGCCTGCTTCCCCCGCGGCACCCGGATCGCGGTCGAGCCGCGCCACGACTCGTGGTGGACACCGGAGGTCCGCGCGGTGCTCGAGGCCCGGGGTGCGGCGCTGTGCTGGGCCGATGTGCTGTCCCGCCCGGTCACCCCGCTGTGGCGCACCGCCGACTGGGGTTACGTCCGCTTCCACGCGGGTCGCGCCCGTCCGTGGCCGCACTACGGCCGCCGGTCCCTCACGTCCTGGGTCCAGCGCATCGATGCCGCCTGGCCGGACGGCCGGGACGTCTACGCCTACTTCAACAACGACCCGCACGCTGCGGCGGTCCTGGACGCGATGACGTTCGCCCGCGTGGCGACGGCGGCGGGCCTGCGAGTGACACGCACTCCGCGCCACCTGCCGGCGGCTGCCATGGACACGGCGCAGCACTAGGCACGCCGCACGGCGATGACCCCTCCCCGCCGGCGCGGCCTGCCTTCCGCGGCGGCGGCCCTCGCCCATCACGACCCGGTCCGGGCCGGCAGCCGAACCCTACTTCGCGTACGCCGCCCGCAGGGCCTCCCGCGCCGCGGCCAGTCCCTCCGCCTCGGTGAGGCCGAGGCGGTGCACGCGCTCGGCGTACGCGGCGGCGGCGCCCGCCGCCTCACGCTCCGCGGCCGAGCCCGCGGCTGCCACGAACGTCCCGTTGCGGCCCCGTGTCTCGATCACCCCGTCCGTCTCCAGCGCCCGGTATGCCTTGGCCACCGTGTTCGGCGCCAGACCGAGCGACTCGGCCAGCCCGCGCACGGTCGGCAGCCGGTATCCCACCGGCAGCGCCCCCGACCGGGCCTGCTCGGCGATCTGGGCGCGCACCTGCTCGTACGGAGCGCCCTCCTCCGCAATGTGGATCTTCAACGTCACAGGCCGATTGTCCCTCAGCGGCAAAAAATTCGGAGGCACCGGGCCGCAACCGCCGCGTACCGTGCGCCCCATGACCGTGACCGTGCGCGACATCCGTCCCGAGACACCGGCAGACACCGACGCGTTCGCCCGCATCCGCCGCCGCACGCTGCCGTACATGATCTCCACCGGCGCGTCCCTCGCCTACGACCTGCGGCACATCCACCCGGACGCCCACTACCGGCCCCTGCTGGCGGTGGAGGACGGCGAGCCCATCGGCACGGCCCAGGTCGGCCTGGTGTACGACAGCCCCGAGCCCGGCCACGCATTCCTCAATGTCTGCGTCGATCCGGACCGGGTGGGGCGCGGCGCGGGCTCCCTGCTGGTGCGCACCGCCGAGGAGTTTCTGCGCGGCCTGGGCGCGACCAGGCTGCACACCTGGGTGCCGGACGCGCCCGCCCCGCGCGCCTTCGCCGAGAAGCGCGGCTATCGCCCCCGCCGCTCCGCCCACTTCCTCCGTCTCGACCTGGCGCTCGGCCAACTGCCCCCGCTGCAGCCCCCTCCGCCGGGCGTGGATCTGCGCACCGGCACGGACTTCGGCGACGACCCCCGCCCCCTGTTCGCGCTGGACGCGGAGACGATCGAGGACGAACCGAGTGACGTCGACCGTGAGTTCACCGACTACGAGGCGTGGCTGAAGGAGACCTGGAACCACCCGCTCCTGTCCCGCGAACTGACCTCGGTGACGGTCGTGGACGGCCGTCCGGTCGCCTTCAGCGCGGCCCGCACCGACGGTACCCGCTACGGCACCGTCATGACGGGCACCCTCCGCGCCTACCGCGGCCGCGGCTTCGCCAAGCTCGCCAAGAACCACTCCCTGCACCGCGCCCGCGCCGCCGGGCTGACCGAGGCGTTCACGGGCAACGACGTCGGCAACGGACCCATGCTCGCGATCAACAAGTGGTTCGGCTACGAGATCTGCGCGACGGAGGTGCAGTATGTCCGCGAGCTCCGCTGACGTTCCGGACCCGGTGGAGGTCGTCCTGGTCAAGGCGGGCCGTACGAAGATCCGTTACCGCGCCGAGCTGCTCCACGACGACGGCACCCGGATCGCGGTACGCGCGCCCTGGGCGGGCGACGGCGTCCGGGACTTCGGCTTCGTACGGTTCGAACCCGGGGACGTCCTCACGGAGTACTACTGGCGCGACCGCTGGTACGCGGTCAAGGAGGTCCGCGACGGACAGGGCGCGCTGAAGGGCTGGTACTGCGACGTCACCCGCCCGGCCACTCTCTCGGACGGCGAACTGGTCGTCGAGGACCTCGACCTGGACCTGTGGCGCTCCGCGGACGGCCGGACCGTGGTCCGCCTGGACGAGGACGAGTTCGCGGCGAGCGGGCTCGCGGTGTCGGACCCGCAGGCGTCCAGGGCCGCGGCACGGGCCCTGGACGACCTCGAACTCCTCGCCCGGGAGGGCGGCTTCGAGACACTGCTGGCCTGAGCCGCCCGGTCAGGACACCGCCACCACCGCATACCGCTCGTCGTCGACCTCCTTGCCCCACAGCCTGGCGTCGTCCGACAGCCCCTCGACACGCACATCGAGGGCGAGGGGTGCGAGGAGCGCCGTCAGGCGGTCGACGGGGAGGCCGACCGGGCTCGTCGTGCCCCACACACCCTCGACCAGCACCAGACGTCCTCCCTCGCTGCCGCCTGCGTGGGACGCACTCCCGGGGCGCAGCAGCCCCCGCCAGTGCCGCAGGGCCCGGCCCGGGTCGGGCAGGGCCCACAGCACATGCCGGACGAGAATCACGTCGAAAAGCTGTTCGCCGAGCGGTGGAGCCGTGGCGTCACCGACGAGGAACACGGCGTCACGGCCCGCGAGCTTGGCGCGGGCCAGGGCCACCATGGCCGCAGACAGATCCACACCGGTGACACGGTGCCCACGTTCGGCGGCGAGGAGTGACAGGCTGCCTGTGCCGCAGCCCAGATCCAGCACATCGCCGGGCCGTGCCGGCAGCCATTCCCCCAGCCGGGCGGCCCACGCCTCGCGCACCAGCGGATCGCGCAGTCCGTGGTCCGGCTCGTCGTCGAAGGTCGAGGCCGCGGCGTCCCAGTCCACGCCCCCGCCTCCGCCCGCCGAGGTTTCGGAGTTCCCGTTCCTGGCCATGTTCTTGGTCATGTACCTGGTCATGAGGCCAGGGTGACAGCCGCCACTGACACCGAAATCGTGACAGCCGCCACAGACAGACCGCGATCGATGAGGAACCCTCGCCCAAAGGGTCTACCTCCGGACAAACGAGGAACCCGGTAGGCACAAGGAGGCAGCCATGCGCCGAGTGACTGTGCACAAGCCCCTGAAGAGGACCGACTCCCGCCGACTCCGGGACGAAGCCGAAGAGCGCCCCGTGGAGCGCCCGGAGGTGCGCAAGGACATCGCACGCATCTGGTGGCCGGACGGCTGAGCCCGTCCTTCACCCCCGGCACGTCAAGGAATCTCGGTCCAGCCGCTTGCGATGGGCCACGTTCGCCGCATGGTCCGCCTCCATGGGCTGCGGCACCACCCCGATGCGCTCGGTCTGGGGGTGGTAGACCGCATCGGTCACGGCCCGCACCGCCGGTACATCGGCGGCAACGGCCGACCTGACCCCCCTCCCCCGTCCCGGCGACTGCGCCGACCTCTCTGTCGTGGGGAGACTTCCGGCGTATCAGCTGATCAAGAGGCTCCGCAAAGGCAATGCAGTGCCCCGGCCTCCTGATGATCACGTTTTCCTCAGTGGCGTTGATCCGTTCCTGGCGTCGTCGACTGCGAACACCAAAGACCCCGGGGCCGTCTGACGAAGGCCCCACACCGGTGAGGTGCGGGGCCATGAGCGCGCCTGTACGTCTGCCGGATCAGTAGTAATCGCGCATGATCTCGGTGGACCACGCGGGCTGGCTGGTGACGCCCTCGGGTGCGAACTCGCTCATGTAGGGCTTGATGTCCAGCACCGGGGTGCCGTGCACGGCGTCCAGGCCCTGTACGTGAACTTCGAGGCCGACGACGCGGACGAGGCGGCAGCGCGAGACGCCGAGCCGGTTGGGCCGGTTCTTGCCGCGCTGGGCGAAGATGCCCACCAGCGGCCACTCCGTGTTGCCGCGCGGGTGGCGGGCGCCTGTCTCGATCCTGCTGACCGGGACGCGGTCGAAGTGATAGACGACCTCCAGGTGGGAGAAGGCGTCCAGGCCGGCGAGCGCTTCGGGCCCGAACCGGTTGTCGTCGAGCCGGATGATCGCTGCAACTTCGCCCCAGGCGTCGTCGAACACCTCGTGGCGTCCACCGGACACCCAGCCGATCGGGTGGGATACGACTTCAGCGATTTTGCCGGCCTCGGGCATGGGCGGGCTCCTTGTCGTCGCAGTGTCAGGGTTGTCGGGCCCGGCCAGGCGGACACGCGGCAGGCAAGGTCACCGTATCGGCTGCTCATGGCAACGCCGTCTCATCACCCACCGTCGCGACGTCCGGCCCCACGTCCGACGCCACCGAGGAGTTCGTCGACATCTCCGCCATCACCTCGGCCACCCCTTCCCGTACCTGGCCGCCCGAGGCTGACGGGACAGGGGCAGGCCGCCGGACGTCGATCACGTCGCGCACGCCAAGTCGTTTCACGTTCCCTCAACATTCAACTCCTCACCCCCTGAGCGGCTTTGGTCAGTCCCTAGGGTCCTTAAGGCCTTTGTAAGGAAGGGACCCATGGAACAACTCCTCTCCATCCGGGCTCGCGGCGTTACAAAACGTTTCGGTGACGTCGTCGCGCTCGACGGCATCGACCTCGATGTGACGCAGGGGCATATCCACGGCCTGGTCGGACCGAACGGCGCCGGGAAGACGACCTTGCTCGGCCTTCTGCTGGGGCTCTCGGTTGCCGACAGCGGTCGCCTCGAAGTCCTGGGCACACCGGTCGGACGGGCACTCGACGCTCCCGACGGTGTCGCCGGCTTCGTGGACGGTCCTGCTCTCTACCCCTCACTCACCCCACGGCAGAACCTCGCCGCGCTGGCCGCACTCCGCGGCCACGACGCACGCACGGCGGGAATCGACGACGTACTCGCCGAGGTCGGCCTCACCGACGTCGCCGACGACCGCACCCGCGGCTTCTCCCTCGGCATGCGCCAGCGGCTCGGACTCGCCGCAGCCCTGTTGACCAAGCCCCGGCTGCTCGTGCTCGACGAACCGTCCAACGGCCTTGATCCGGCGGGCAAGAAGCACGTGCACGGTGTCCTCAACCGGCTCGCAGCCGACGGGACCACCGTCGTCCTCTCGAGCCACAACATGGACGACCTCGAGGCGCTGTGCTCCGAGGTGACCATCGTCGCCACCGGACGTGTCGTCTTCTCCGGCCCGCTGAACAAGCTGGCCACCGACAACCGTGAACTCGACTACCGGCTGCTCACCTCAGACCCGCAGGCCGCCCGCCGGGTGGCCGACGAAGCGCCCGGGGTCCGGGTCGTCGACGACGCCGGGGTACGGCAGGACGCCGAACTGCTCGTCGTACGCGCCCTGGTGCCCGCCCTGGACGACCTTGTGGTGCGGCTCGTGGAGGAGGGCGTCGCGCTGCGCGAGCTCACTCCCGTGGTGTCGCCGCTCGAAGCCGCCTTTCTCGCCCTCACCGAGCAGCCGGAGGCCGGCCGATGACCGCGACCCTCACCCAGAGCCGGGAACAGGAACACGAGCAGGTGACCCGGGGCCGTCGCGTCCCCGTCACCCGCGTGTGCCGCTTCGAGTTCGTCAAGCTCGTCTCCCAGTGGCGGATCCGCCTGCTGGTCCTCGCCTGCTGGATCGCTCCCGCCCTGTTCGTCGCCGGCGTGAGCCGGCAGAGCACGCTTCCCGTGGACACCCTCTTCGGGCGGTGGATGCACGCCTCCGGGTGGGCCGGGCCGCTGGTGATGCTCGGTTTCGCGGGGACCTGGGCGCTCCCGCTGCTGACCTCGGTCGTGGCCGGTGACGTGTTCGCCTCCGAAGACCGGCTCGGCACCTGGCGCCAGCTGCTCGTGGCGGTCCGTTCGACTCGGCGGATCTTCGTGGCGAAGGTGGTCGCCAGTCTCACCGTCCTGCTGCTGCTCGTGGCCGGGCTTGCGGTCTCCAGCACGGTCGGCGGCCTCCTGGCGGTCGGCAACCAGCCGCTGGTCGGCCTCGACGGCCACCTCCTGGCACCGTCGGACGCCGCCGTCCAGGTCCTGCTCTCCTGGATCTGCGTCCTCGCTCCGACCCTGGCGCTCGCCGCGCTCGGCTTCCTCGGGTCGGTCACGCTGGGACGGTCCCCGATGGGGCTGCTGGTGCCCGTGCTCGTGTCGCTCGCGATGGCGGTCGCCCAGATGCTGCCACTCCCCGTGGCCGTCCGGGTCGCCCTGCCCAGCTACGCCTTCATCTCCTGGAACGAACTGTTCACCAGCCCGCAGCAGCTCGGCCCGCTGCTGATCGGCATCGTCGTCAGCCTCGTATGGGCCATGGTCGCGACGGTGCTGGCCTATGTGCTCTTCGTACGGCGCGAATTCACCAACCTGAGCCACGACGGTTCGGGCCGCCGCGCGATCACCGTCGGAGTCCTGCCGCTCGTCGGGGTGGCCGCCGTGTCGTTCGCTGTCGTCGCCGCGACGACCTCGGCGACGGGCTCCGGGATCGAGCAGGACAAGGTGCAGCGCTCGGTCGCCACGGCGTTCGCGCACCTGTACCGCATGCAGACCGACCAACTCAACCGACCCGCCGTCACCGAGGCCCAGTTGAAGGCCACGGCGGCGTGCAACAAGGGAAGCACCAGGGGCGCAGCGCAAGGCCCGGGCAACGACTGGCGCTGCGTCGTCACCTGGCATCTCCCCGGCGTCGAGGCCACAGGCCAGGCCATCTACCAACTCGACGTCACCCCAGACGGGCGGTTCATGGCCGACGGCGATGGACCGAAGGAAGTGAACGGCTACTTCCTGGTGCGGACCCCGGAAGGAGACGCACCGAACCCGCTGTGGCAGTTCGACGGCAACGTCGAACTGCTCGACACCACCCTGAAGGGATAGCACCCAATGCAGGTAACTCGCCGCCGCAGGCTCGCCGAGGAAGCTCGGATCAGCCTCCTCGGTAGACTCATCGGCCGCCGGATACCGCTGTTGACGGCGGGCACCACCGCTGTCGCCCTCGTGGCCGCCGGCACGGCGCTCGCGCAGACCCACCAGTTCGGTTACGACCAGGTCGGTCAGGTCACCGACGACGGCCAGGTCGTCTCCAGCAACCAGTACATCGCCCCGTACGGCGACCGTCTTGTCATCAACCAGGGCAAGATCATGTCGTCCTCGGTCAGCCCGGACGGCACGCACATGGCCGCCTCGGTCACCGACGGTGGCGCGGCCCTGGCCATCGTGGACCTGAAGAACTTCAAGACGCAGCAGCTCGTCAGCAACGCCGCGTCGTCCAACCCCCGCATCAGCAGCAACAACGTGGGCCAGGAAGGCCCGACGTACTCGCCCGACGGCAAGCAGCTGTGGCTGGGCCAGCCGGACGGCTACACCGTGCTCACCGTGAACGCGGACGGCAGCGTCTCCAGCCCGAGGACCGTCACCATTCCGGCGCAGGGGTCCAAGCACGCCCTGGTGGGCGAGGCGGTGTTCTCGGCCGACGGCAACACCGTGTACTCCGCGGTCAACGGCCAGAACCGGGTCGTCGCCATCGACGCGGCGACCGGGACCATCAAGCAGAGCTGGGCCGTGGGCAACGCCCCGCGCGACATGATCGTCGTCGGCAACAAGCTCTACGTCAGCAACGAGGGCGGCCGCCCGGCCAAGCCCGGCGAGCCCACGATCAACTCGTACGGCACGCAGGTACTCGCCGACCAGAAGACCGCTGCCACCACCAGCGGCACGGTCAGCGTCATCGACCTGACGAACCAGGACGCCGCCGTCTCCAGCATCGAGGTCGGTCTGCACCCGACCGCCCTGTACGCCAAGAACGGGGCGCTGTTCGTCACCAACACCGCGACCAACGACGTGTCGGTCATCGACACGGCGAAGGACGAGGTCGTCCAGACCATCGCCACCCGGCCGTGGGCCGAGGCCTCGGTGGGTTACGAGCCCGACGCGGTGACCCTCACCGACGACGGGCACCTGCTGGTGACCCTCGGCCGTGCCAACGCGGTCGCCGTCTACCGGTACACCTCCGCGCAGGAGCCGGTGAGCTACGTCGGCCTGCTCCCGACGGACTACTTCCCCTCGGAGATCACCACCGTCGGCGACCAGGTCTACGTCTCCAACACCCGTGGTATCGACGCCCGCCGTAAGGCCAGCGGTCACGGCACCCACGACACGACGTCGAGCGTGCAGAAGTTCACGCTGCCCGACGACAGCGTGATCAGGTCCTACACCGGCAAGGTCTTCAAGCAGAACGGCTGGAACGGCGAGTCGCTCAAGAAGACCGACGGCTCCCCGGCGAAGCCGGTGCCGGTCCCGGTCAAGCTCGGCGACCCCTCGACGATCAAGCACGTCTTCCTGCTCGTCAAGGAGAACCGGACCTACGACCAGGTCTTCGGTGACATCCCGGAGGGCAACGGCGACCCGTCGCTGGCGCAGTACGGCGAGAACGTCACGCCGAACCAGCACGCCCTGGCCAAACAGTTCGGTCTGTACGACAACACGTACGACATCGGCACGAACTCCGCCGAGGGCCACAACTGGCTGATGCAGTCCGACAACCCGGAGTACACCGAGTCCTCCGCCGGTGAGTACACGCGCAGCTACGACACCGAGGACGACGCCCTCGGCCACCAGCGGACCGGCTTCATCTGGACCGGTGCGCAGGACGCCGGCAAGTCCGTGCGGAACTTCGGTGAGTTCCAGCAGTTCCTGACCAAGCCGTCGGGGGCGAGCTGGCAGAACCTGTACTGCGACAGCAAGAACATGGCGTCGACCGGTCAGGACACCGCCTACCCGCTGAACTCGACGTCGCCGATCCCGTCGCTCAACGACGTGTCGGTGCACGGCTTCCCGAAGTTCGACACCAGCGTCCCGGACGTCTACCGCGCCGAGATCTGGAAGAAGGACTTCGAGAAGAACGGTCCGGCGAACCTGAACATGTTCTGGCTCTCCAGCGACCACACCGGTGGCCCGGTGAGCGGTGCCGCCCAGGTCGCGGACAACGACCTCGCCGTCGGCAAGATCGTTGACGAGATCTCGCACAGCAAGTACTGGAAGGACTCGGCGATCTTCGTCGTCGAGGACGACTCCCAGGCGGGTCTCGACCACGTCGACGGCCACCGTGCCCCGGTCCAGATCATCAGCCCCTGGGCCAAGCACGGCACGGTGGACAGCCACTACTACTCGCAGATCAACATGATGCGGACCATCGAGCAGATCCTCGGGATCCAGCCGATGAACCAGAAGGACACCGCGGCCAGCCCGATGGCCTCGGCGTTCACCCAGAGCCCGGACTTCACGCCGTTCAGCGCGCTGCCCAACCGGGTCTCGCTGACCGACGGTGTGAAGAACGGCGCGCCGTCCTGTGGTCTGGACACCCCCGCGGCGCAGAACCCGACGGCGGCGGCCGTGCCGTCGGCCTCGGTGCCGGCGGACATGAAGAACCTCGCCGCCGAGTGGGACCAGTGGAAGTCGAAGCAGCGGCTGTCCGGTCCCCACGCCGTGCCTGACTACGCTCCCCCCGCGCAGATGAACCACCTGGCCTGGTACGAGCGGTACAACTGGACGAAGCCGTACCCGGGTGAGAAGAAGATCTACACGCCTCAGGACGTGCCGGGCGCGTTCATCCCGTCGGCGGAGAACGACGGCTGACGTAGGCCGGTCAGCACAGCCTGATCGCGTCAAGGGGCCCCTGGCCGGCATCACCGCCGGTCAGGGGCCACCCGCCGAGGTGGAGCACGAGGTCCAGGTCTTCCTCTGCTCAGCGAGGCGTGTAGGCCACGCGCTCGAAGAGCCACTCGCGGGCTAGCCAGTCACTGACGACGCGGTAGAGCTCGGCGTCGAGGGAAGCGTGGTCCGCGCGGACCCAGGAGCGGACGTCAGTAACACCAGGCTCCTGGCGTGAGCCGTATACGTAGACACAGCCGATGACGTCATCCCCGGGGACCGACAGGACGGTGTAGGTGAAGCCGACGCGCCGGACGAAGTCCTCCGCGTGCCGGCGCAGGTCGTCGAGGTTGGCCTCCAGGGTCATGCCCCCTGGCGGCGGCCAGGAGCGGCCGGCGAAGTCGGGGTTGGCCCGAATGTGGGCGATGCTGGAGGTCCAGGCGGCGTGGTCGGCAGCATTGTGCTGAGGACCGAGGGGCTCCAGGCGGAAGCGGTCGGTGGCAGGCGGGTGCGGGAGGACGAAACCGGGGCCCACGAGGGGCTGGTCAGGTGAGGTCACCGCGGGAGGTTATCCGGGCCTCTACGGATCCTGAAGCGGTGGTCGCCATGGTTGCTGTACAGGTACAGCAACCGCCGCGGCCGCAACCGAGCGCTACCAGCCCCAGGCGACCGGCCGACGTGCTCGGCAGACCTCAGCGACCGTCGTGCCGATAGGGCGGGGCGCTGAGGCCGTCCGTGGGCCGTCGAAGGGGGACCCACAGCGACCAACGACGACCAGCAACGACCGTTCGATCAACGGCCGGCACTGCACCGACGTAGATCGCGTGAGGTCGCATCCGGGCCTACACACTTCCTGCGCAAGAAGCGCCAGGGCCTGAAGGGCGCGCGCCGTCGACGCGGGGAGCCACTCTGGGAGCCGATCGTGGCGTCCGGCTGCGGACGAACAAGGACTGCCGCGGACGGTGGGGCCACAGGCGCAGGTGAGCCGGGGCCTCCGAACCCCTCTTCCTCAGCCCTCGCTTAGACCTGCCTTAACGGCGCCATAAGGATCTCCTCCACCCGCCCCCAGCAGGGGATTTCACGGTTTCTTGGGGCTAGCTTGCTGACCACCCCCACGGGATGGTTCCGAGGAGTCTCCCCCTGTGGCCCCACGCCGTGGAGGCGACGGCGGGGTCGGGCGGTGAGGCTCCGGGGCCTGTCCGGCGGCTCAGGTCGGACAGGCCCCGGCGACGGCCGCAGCGGCTGCGGAGGTCCGGCGGTGGCTGTCGCGCGTCAGCTGAAGGCGGACGCGCAGCTGGTCGGGGTGGCGTGCGCCGGATCGAGGGCGTTGGCCACCTCATGGAAGGCGATCCGGTCGGTCAGCCCGATCAGCACGTGCTCGGAGAGGTCGAGCACGCACAGGTTCTGCAGCAGGACGTTGTGGACGTCGGATCCGCTGAGGAACTGCGAGCTGTAGGGCGTGACCACCTCGTCGTACTTGGTGGCGATGACCGTGTAGTGGACACCGGGTACGGTGTCGCCGCCCGCGTTGAGCTTGGTCAGGAACGCCGAGCCGGCCACCTGGTCGGCGAGGCCCGGGGTGGCGCTGGAGAGCAGGTCCTCGGCACCGGGGAAGTACGGCAGCAGGTTGGTGAGGCCGTTCAGGGTGGTGCCGTGGTTGTCGGGCGCGATGCCGACGAGGGCGTTCACCTTGGCCACGCCGCCCAGGAACTTGAGGTAGTAGCGGGGCATCATGCCGCCCTGCGAGTGCCCGACGATGTCGACCTCGGCGGCGCCGGTCGCGGCGAGCACCTTGTCGACGAAGGTACGAAGCTGCCCGGCGGAGTCGGCGATGGGGCCGAGTCCGTAGAAGAGCGGGACGCCCGGCAACTGGCCGTAGTCGAGGGAGAAGACGCAGTAGCCGCGGTCCTCCAGGTAGGGGGCGAGGGCGAGCCAGTTGTCGACGGAGTTGGCGAAGGTGCCGTGGACGAGGGCGACGGGGCGGGGGTGGGCGGCGGACGGTTTGCAGGAGTAGTCGTTCCAGCCGCTCCCGGACTCTTGGCTCTGCTGGAGCGAGGGCGTTCCCCCGCTCGGCGCGGCGGCCTCTGCTCCGGCGGCGGGGACGACGGCGACCGCGGTGGTCAGCAGGAGCGCTGCGAGCGGTCTGAACAGGCGTTTCCAGGGCAGCATCGGGTGATCTCCTTGCGGCTCGAGGGAGGTGCGACGGCCTTGCGCCCCTGCGATCCGGATCACGGGATGCTGTTCACTCGTCAAGTTACGGACGAGTAGGACAACTGTGAAGTTACGCGTCAGTAAAAAATTTCGATTGTCTCCCCACACCACCGGGGTTCCTGGTAATGGCCCAGGCGTATGTGACGACTCATCACCATGCGGGCTTGACCGGCCCATAGGGTGCGATACGCAGCAACTGACGTTGCAATGAACGGATTTCGCCCTCTCCCAGCAGCTCCGCTGGGTCGCCACCTCCATCGGGCTGGAGGCGGAACCGGCCGACGGCACGCGGATCGCTCCCCCGTGGGCACGCTGACGCCTACGCGGCCAGCGTCCCCGGCATCACCGCGCGCGGCCCGAACCTCGCTCGCGCGCGGTCCGCGACCTCCTCGATCCGGCGGACCTTGTCGTCCACGGGGTCGAAGGTGAGCTGATGGGCCGCCTGCTCGGCGGGGGTCAACCCCTCGGCGCGCAGGGCGAGCGCGCGCACCCGGGCGCGCTGCAGACCGAGCGCCTCGTACATGCGGTACGCCTCGGCGGTGAGCGCCGCCGAGTGCGCGGTCGGCTCGGGAAGGGTGCGGCTGCGGGTCGTCGAGGACCGGTCGGCGTAGCGCACGGTGAGGGTGAGCACGCCGCACACCCGGTCCACATTGCGCAGCCGGGAGCCCAGCTCCTCGGCGGCCGACAGCAGTGCGCGCCGGTGCCGGTCGGGGTCCAGCTCGTCGCGGGTGAAGGGGCGTTCGGCGACGAAAGAGCGCGACACGCCGTTCGGCACGACCCGGCCCCGGTCGACGCCGTTCGCCTTCTCGTGCAGTTCGCGCCCGGCCCGGGCGCCGATGAGCCGCTGCACCGTGGACAGGGGCGCGGCGGCGACCTTGCCGACGGTGTCGAGCCCGTACTCGCACAGGGTGCGGGCGGTGACGGCGCCGACCCCGGGCAGCGCCCTGACGGGCAGGCCGGCCAGGAACTCCGTGGCCGCCCGACGCCCTTCGGGCACCAGGCGGATCACCCCGGGCGCCGCCTCCCGCAGCGCCATACGGGCCAGCATCGGCCCGGGGCCGGCCCCGATCGCGCAGTCGACCCCGTGGTGCGCGAGGGCCCGCACGCGGATCACCGTGGCCAGTTCGGCGGCGTCCCGCCCGAAGTACCGCTCGGCGCCCCGCAGATCGACCAGTGCCCCGTCCGGCGGGAGCGCCTCGACGACGGGCGTGAACTCCTCGAGGAGTCCGAGCAGCCCCGGCAGGGCCGCCTCGTACATCGGAGCCAGCTGGAAACGTACGCAGAGGATGGTCATCCCGCACTCCCCGGACTCTGGTGCCACAACTTCTTTCCACCCGCCGGGCCTTCGCCCGCGGGACGCAGATCGGACCAGGGGTTCATCTCGTACCCCGTGGCCATGCGGATACGGCGGCCCTTCGCCGCGTCGCCGTCCGGCTGCCGCGGCGCGGGTTCCGCCAGCCGCTCCGCCACCGTGTCGAGGCCGCCCTCGGCACGCAGTTCGACGAGTTCGGCGAGGTTCCAGGCGGCGGTGCCCACCACGCTGACACTGCGCGGCCCCCTTCGCTGCACCACCCCGCGCACCAGCAGCAGCCAGGAGTGGAAGACGGTGTGGGCGCAGGCGTCGTGGGAGTCGTCGAAGAAGGCGAGGTCGACCAGGCCCGTGCCGTCGTCAAGGGTGGTGAAGACGACCCGCTTGCCGGAGCGGATGGGCGGGGTCTGGGTGGCCGCCTTGGCACCCGCGACCAGCACCGTCTCCCCGTGCCGCGCCGAGCGCAGCCGGTGCGCCGACACCACGCCCAGCTCGTCGAGGAACGCGCGGTGGTCGTCCATCAGATTGCGCGAGGCGTCCATGGAGAGCACGCCCAGTTCGGCGCTGAGCCGCTCCGCCGCGGAGAGGTCGGGCAGCCCCGCCGAGGCCGTTCTCCGCCCGCCGGCCAGGGGGAGCTGGCCCCCGCCCGCGCCTCGGGCGCCCCGGTGGAGTTCGGTCAGGTGCAGTTGCAGATCGCGGCGGTTGGCACCGAACGCGTCCAGTGCGCCTACCTGCGCGAGCCGCTGGGCAACGGGACGGCTCGGCCGGGCCCGTTCCCAGAAGTCGAGCAGGGAGGCGTACGGCTGTCCGGCCTCGATCCGTTGCGCCTCGGCCTCGCTGATGCCGTGGACGTCACAGAGGGCGAGCCGGAGTCCCCAGCGACCGGTGGAGCCCATTGATTCAGACACCAGTTCGATGCGATGTGCGACCCCCGACCTGTTCACGTCCAACGACAGGATCGGCACCCCCCGGCGCCGCGCATCCGCCAGCAGCAGCCGCTTCGGGTACATCCCGGGGTCGTGTGTGAGCAGTCCCGCGTAGAAGGCGGCCGGGTGATGGGCCTTCAGCCACGCCGACTGGTACGTCGGCACGGCGAAGGCGACCGCGTGCGCCTTGCAGAAGCCGTAGGAGCCGAATGCCTCGATGATCTCCCAGGTGCGCTGAATCGTTTCCGCGGTGTATCCGTTCGCCGCCGCCTGCTGGGCGAACCAGACCTGGATCCGCCCCTGCGACTCCATGTCGGACAACCCGCGCCGCACCCGGTCCGCCTCGTCGCGTCCGCAGCCGGTCATGATGTCCAGGATGTGGATGATCTGCTCGTGGAAGACGACGACGCCGTACGTCTCCTTCAGTGGCTCCTCCAGGTCGGGGTGCGGATAGCGGGCGGGCGCCCGCCCGTGCCGCGCCTCGATGAACGGCCGCACCATGTCGGCCGCGACCGGACCGGGCCGGAACAGCGAGATGTCGACGACGAGGTCGTGGAAGTCGGCCGGCTGGAGCCGCCCGACCAGGTCCCGCTGGCCCGGCGACTCGATCTGGAAGCAGCCCAGCGTCTCGGCGGAGCGGATGAGGCGGTACGTCGCCGGGTCGCCCGGCTCCACGGAGTCCAGGTCGAGCCGCTCCCCCGTCGTCCGTTGCACCTCCCCGACCGCGTGCGCCATCGCGGACTGCATCCGCACCCCGAGCACGTCGAGTTTGAGCAGCCCGAGTTCCTCGACGTCGTCCTTGTCGAACTGCGACATCGGGAAGCCCTCGCCGCTGGTCGGCATGACCGGCGTACGGGCGAGGAGAGAGGCGTCGGAGAGCAGTACCCCGCACGGGTGCATGGCGACTCCGCGCGGAAGGGCGTCGAGGGCCTCGACCAGTTCCCAGAAGTTTCCGTACCTCTCCCGCTCCGCGGCCAGGGACTTGAGTTCGGGCAGTTCGTCGAGGGCCGCGCGGGCGTCGCGGGCGCGGATGTGCGGGAAGGACTTGGCGATGCGGTCGATGTCGGCCGGGTCCATGGACAGGGCCGCGCCCACGTCGCGGATCGCGTGGCGGACACGGTAGGTCTCCGGCATCGCGACCGTCGCGACCCGCTCGGTTCCGAAGCGGTCGATGATCGCGCGGTAGACCTCGAGGCGACGTGCGGACTCCACGTCGATGTCGATGTCGGGCAGGGCCAGGCGGCGCTTGGACAGGAAGCGCTCCATCAGCAGCCCGTGCTCGACCGGGTCGGCGTGCGCGATGCCGAGGAGGTGGTTGACGAGGGAGCCCGCGCCGGAGCCCCGCGCGGCGACCCGGATGCCCATGCTCCGTGCGTCGTCGACCACCTGGGCGACCGTGAGGAAGTAGGAGGCGAAGCCGTGGTGGGCGATGATGTCCAGCTCCTCGTGCATACGCTCCCAGTAGGCGCGCCGGGTGCCGTAGCCGCGCAGCACCATGCCCGCCGCAGCCCGGGAGGCGAGCACGCGCTGGGCGGTGCGGCGCCCGGCGCCCACGAGGTGGGGCTCGGGGAAGTGGACGGTGCCGATACCGAGGTCGTCCTCGGGGTCGACCAGGCACTCGGCGGCGGTGTCCCGGGTCTGCTCCAGCAGACGGTACGCGGCGTCGCGCCGGTAGCCCGCGGCCTCGACGATGCGTTCGGCGACCTTGAGCATGGCCGGTGCGTCCTTGAGCCAGGCCTCTCCTGAGTCCAGTTCCTTGGTGGGGTCGACGGGGACGAGGCGGCGGGCGGCGTCCAGGACATCGGCGACCGGGCCCAGGCCGGGGTCCGCGTACCGTACGGCGTTGCTGAGCACGGGACGGACACCCTGCTCGGCGGCGAATCCCAGGGTGCGGGCGGCCAGGCGCAACGAGCCCGGTCCGGTACCCGTGCGGCCGTGCCAGACGGCCTCCAGACGCAGGGCGTCGCCGTAGACCTCGCGCCAGGGTGCGAGGAGCCTCGCCGCGCGGTCCGGCCGCCCCGCGGCGAGGGCGCGGCCCACGTCGGATGCGGGGCCGAGCAGGACGGTCAGACCGTCGGCATGGTTGTCGGCCCAGGGCAGCAGGGGGATGCCCTCGACGGTATGGGCGGCGGTGACGAGCCGGCACAGGTCGGCCCAGCCGCGGGCGCCGTCCCGGGCGAGGAAGGTCACACGTGGTGTCGACTCGTCGATGAAGGCACCCCCGCGCACGGGGGCACGGCGCCTCCCCCGAGCTCTCGGCTCCTCCCCCGCTCGATCGGCGGGATCCCCATGAGCGAGGACCGCCACCCGCCGTACGGGCTCGGGCTCCGTCACCGCGAGTTCCGCCCCGAACAGTGGCCGGACGCCCGCCGCCGCGCAGGCCTTGGCGAACCGGACCGTGCCCGCGACGGTGTCCCGGTCGGTGAGCGCGAGGGTGTCCATGCCCAGCTCACCGGCGCGCTCGGCCAGCCGTTCCGGGTGCGAGGCGCCGTATCGCAGGGAGAACCCGGAGACGGTGTGCAGATGCGTGAAACCCGGCACACGCACCTCCCGTACCCGTGAGCCCCGCATGCGGCTCTCGAACATCCGTTCCCATCCCCCGCTCCCACCATAGACCACCTTTCGAACTATCGTGCGACGTCCGTTCAAGCCCGCCCCACCTGGGCGAACACCGAGTGACCCCCCGGCCCCGAGGGGTGACCGGCCGTGGGCCCCATCGGTCCCGAGGGGCGAAGCGGCCGGGGGCTCGCCGGCGCACGGCACACGGAAAAGTCCCGCTCCCAGACGATCCGGGAGCGGGACTCCGTCGGGCTGCGGGAGATCAGCCGATCTGGGCGCCGAAGGCCGAAAGCGCCTCGGTGACCGGCTGGAAGAAGGTCTCGCCGCCCGAGGTGCAGTCACCGCTGCCGCCGGAGGTGAGGCCGATCGCGGCGTCACCGTCGAAGAGCGAACCGCCGCTGTCGCCGGGCTCGGCGCAGACGTCCGTCTGGATGAGACCGCTGACCGTGCCCTCCGCGTAGTTCACGGTGGCGTCCAGACCGGTGACCGTGCCGGAGTGCACCTGGGTGGTCGAACCGCTGCGGGTCACCCTCTCACCGACGGTCGCCTCGCCCGCCTTGGTGATCGCTTGCATGGAACCGTCGTAGAGGTCGACCGCGCTCGGGTGGTCGACGTCCGCCGTGTATTTGACCAGGCCGAAGTCGTTGCCCGGGAAGCTGGACTGCTCGTTCTGGCCGATCACGTTGCCGCTGGAGTCCGACCAGCTGGAGATGGCCTCGGTGCAGTGTCCGGCGGTGATGAAGTACGGCTGACCGTCCTTGACCACGTTGAAGCCGAGCGAGCAGCGCCCGCCGGAGCCGGTGATGGCGTCGCCGCCCGCGATGAAGGGCTTGAACTCACCCCGCGAGCGCTTGATCTCGGCCTTCCCGCCGAGCCCGTCGACCACCTTGGTGAGCGTGGCCCACTCGGCCTTCGAGACGGTCCTGTCGGCCGTGACGACGATCTTGTTGGTCCTGGGGTCGGTCGCCCAGGAGGTGCCCGGGATGGTCGCGTCCTTCTTGAGCGCGGTGCGGGCGCCCGCCAGTTCGGCCAGGGAGTTCTGGACGATTCTGGCCCTGGCGCCGCCCGCCTGGACGGCCTGCGCGGCGGCCTCGTCGAGCACGTTGACGACGAGCTGCTTCGTCTTCGCGTCGTAATACGTTCCGGCCGCGTCGGAACCCAGGTCCTTGTCGAGCGCGGAGGCGAGCTTTCCGGCCGCTTCGACCGAGAGGGTGCGGGGCGCCCCGGTCTTCGGGGTCTCGCTCGCGTTCGCATTCTGGAAGGTGACGCCCGCGGCGATCAGTGCGGCGACGGCCGCGCCGGCCATGGCGGCTCGCCGCCTGGATATGCGTCGATGCTTCAACTCACGTCCTCCTGTGGGGGGTCGGCTGCGGAGACTGTGGGGACCGCCGCGGCCGGAAGGCGTAGGGGCACGGAGACGGCACACCGCAGAAGCCACGTCCGTACCCACCGTGCGGCGCTCACTATTCCGAGGCCCACAGGGGGCACACAAGACCGACTTCAGGACGCGCGCAGGTCAACGAGCGTGCGCCCCCAATCGCTTGACCATCCCTGTTCTCCCCGGCTCGATTCCCGCTGCAAATGCCGCGCGAGGGTTATCCCTCTGCCGCTGGCGAGGTCTAGTCCTGTCCGGATTTCGGCCCCTCGGGTTCCGGATCCAGATCGGGTACGGCGGGCGGGAGTTGCTCCTGCACCGATTGCTCACCCGTCCGGGGCGACGACGCCGGCGCCACCGGGGTCTGCTGTTCGGGCGTCACCACCACCGGCTGCTGCGCCCGCTCCAGGAACCGCAGCAGTTCCACCGGGAAGGGAAGGACGAGCGTGGAGTTCTTCTCCGCGGCGACCGCCACCACGGTCTGCAGCAGCCGGAGTTGCAGCGCGGCGGGCGTGTCGGCCATCTGCTGTGCCGCCTCCGCCAGTTTCCTGGACGCCTGCAGTTCCGCGTCGGCGTTGATGACGCGAGCGCGCCGCTCCCGGTCGGCCTCGGCCTGCCGGGCCATCGACCGCTTCATCGTCTCCGGCAGCGACACGTCCTTGATCTCGACGCGGTCGATGGTGACGCCCCACTCCACAGCCGGGCTGTCGATCATCAGTTCCAGACCCTGGTTGAGCTTCTCGCGGTTGGAGAGCAGATCGTCCAGCTCGCTCTTGCCGATGATCGACCTCAGTGAGGTCTGCGCCATCTGCAGCACCGCGAACCGGTAGTCCTCGACCCGGACGATCGCCTCGGCGGGCGAGGTCACCTTGAAGTAGACGACGGCGTCCACGCGCACCGTGACGTTGTCCCGGGTGATGCCCTCCTGCGCGGGCACCGGCATCGTCACGATCTGCAGGTTGACCTTGCTGAGCCGGTCGACGAAGGGGACGACCATCGTGAGCCCGGGGCCCCGGACCTCGGGCCTGAGCCGCCCGAGGCGGAACACCACCCCCCGCTCGTACTGCTTGACGACCCGGGCCGCCGCCATCACGTAGACGGCCCCGACGGACGCGAGAGCCACGCCCGCCGTCACCAGCTCCTCGACCATGTCTGCCCCCAGGGTCCGAAGTGGCGTGCTCAGGGGAGTACACGCGTACGTGCCGTGTGTCCTTCGACGGTAACTCCGTCGAGCGGGCGAAGGGGAGCCCCCGCACGCCGAGTTGCGTGCGAGGGCTCGCCTCCTGCCGGCTGCAGGTCGGGGCGTGGGGGGTGCGCCGGTCGGGGTTGCGTCAGTAGACGTGGACCCCGTAGACGCTGAGGGCCTCGGTGACCGGCTGGAAGAAGGTCGTACCGCCGAAGGTGCAGTTGCCGCTGCCGCCGGAGGTCAGGCCATAGGCGGTGGAGCCGCCGTACAGCGGGCCGCCGGAGTCACCCGGCTCGGCGCAGACCGTGGTCTGGATGAGGCCGTAGACGATGTCGCCGCCACCGTAGTTGACCGTCGCGTTGAGCGCGGTGACCCGGCCGCTGTGCGTCCCGGTCGTGGAGCCGCGGCGGTAGACGGTGGTGCCGACCGAGGGCGTGGCCGCCCTGGTGATGTCCTGGCTGCCCACGGTGCCCGGCTTGCTCACCGAGCTGTTGGTGTAGCGCACGATGCCGTAGTCGTTGCCGGGGAAGGAGGAGCCGGCGGTGGTGCCGAGGGTGGTCGTGTGGGACGAGTTGGACCACCAGGTGCCCGCGCCGTCGGTGCAGTGACCGGCGGTGAGGAAGTAGTAGGTGCCGCTGGCGCTCTGGACGTTGAAACCGAGCGAACAGCGCCAGCTACTCGCATAGATCGCGTCGCCACCGGAGATCAGCTTGTTGAACTTGCCCGGGGTGTGCTTGATGGTGAGGGCGCCGGAGTTGCCTCCGGCCTCCTTCTTGATCTTCGCGATCTCCGCCTTGGAGACCGTGCTGTCGACGGTGACGACCACGCGGTTCGTCGTGGGGTCGACGGCCCAGGCAGTGCCCGCGACATCGGACTTGAGCACCGAGTCGCTCACCTGGGTGAGCTGGTTGACGCTGAAGGTCTTGGCGTCGCTCGCGTTCGCGTTGGGGACCGCGATCGCGGCAGCGGCCACGAATCCGGTGGCCACGGCGATCAGCCGGGTCCGTCTCGCGAAACCGCTCGTGGGGGTGGTGCGCTTGATCCTCACTTTTCGTTCCCTCCAAGGGAAGTCGGGGGCCCACGTGGGGGTTGGGGCCCGTGAGGCGCAGCCAAGGACGGCCTGCTCGGATTCCGGACAAGTCGTGGCCCTGACAAGCGCTGTGGGGGAGTATTCGGCCGTACGACCGACCGGCGCAAGGGCACCTTTCGGCCGTACGGCCTTCAACTTACAGACGGACGGACAGGTTGACGGACCTTCTACAGCAGAGTCCGCTCCCCCGCCTCGATCGCGGCGGCCAGCGTGTTGCCCGGCGGCGGGAAGGGGCAGACGAAGTGGTCGGCGAACGCGCACGGGGGGAGCAGTGCCCGGTTGAAGTCGACGGTCGTACGCCCCTCGGCGCCGGGCGCCGACGGCCGCAGGAACCGGAAACGGTAACTGCCGTCCCCGCTGGTGTTGTCGGCGAAGACGGCCCACAGCGAGCCGTCGTCCTCGACCGACACCTGGAGGGTGAGGTCCTGTCCGTCGAGCGTGAAGGCGAGCACACCACCGAGGCCGAGCCCGCGGTGCCGTCCGTCGGCGTTCTCGACCCGTACGGTGCGGTGCTCGCCGTACGGGGTGAAGTGGCCCTCGATCGACCAGCGCGGATCGTACGGCGTGGCGTCGATCCCCTTGAAGGCCCGGCGTGCCGGGGAGCCGGGGTCGTAGTCGCGCAGACCCCACGCACCCTCGCGGACGAGGACGACCAGGCGGCGCTCGCCGGCCGTGACACGGGCCGCGGACACGGGTCCCGGGTCGGCCTCGAGACGGACCTTGCCTGTGAACGGCTCCCCGTCGACAGTCAGTCCGTCCTCCTCGGTGGCCGTCAGCACCACCGCGTCACCGTCGTCCGTCCACCGCCCGGGGACGCCCGGGATCCGCCCCTCCGGATGGTCCTCCAGCCAGTAGGTGCCGGTCAGCGCGAGCGGTCCGTAGGGCTTCGACACCTGCGCGGTACGGTGCTCGTGCCACTGCTTCCACTCGTCGGATACGTCCGTCGTCATGTGATCAACCCTTCCATACGGAATCCGCAGGCCGGGGGTGCGAGCCCAGCGTGGTGCCCCTGTATTCCGCGCGGAACGCACCGCGCTCCGGGATCAACGGCACGACCCGGCCCGCGAACTCATCGCGCATTCCCGGGGTGAAACGGCGCCCGAGGATGAACCCATCGGCCGCGTCCGTCCGGACGAACTCGTCGGCCCGGTGGCGCGGCGGGCCTCGGAGGTGCCGACGAAGGACGGCCGGTGGTGGCCCGGATGACGGTCCGTCGGACGGTCACCCCCTCCTCGCCGGACGGACCCCATCACCTCAGGTCCAGGCATGCGGTGGACGTCGCCCGGGTGTCAGCAGTCGCAGCCGCAGTCGCAGCCGTCGCAGCAATCGCAACCATCACACCCACTGCAGCAATTGCCGCAGCATTCGCAGCAGTCCCCACAGTCCTGGCAGGCCGCGTCCTTGCGCTCCCGGGTCCAGGGATCCTCGTAGGTTCCGCAGCAGAGTTGGCAGGTGCAGGCGAGCCCGAGCCACACGGCGCAGCCCGCGATCAGCCCTCGCCGGTCACGGCGGGGCGGCTCCGGGGGCGGCGCTCCGGCCGGGCCTCCCGGACCACCGGGCGCATACGGCCCGGCGGTCGGCGGTCCGTACAGTTCGGGCGCGTGCGAGCAGGCGGTCGTGCCGAAGGCCCGGTCGACGGAGTTCCGCAGTTCGTGCGCGAGCAGGACATGCGCGAGCCGGCCGTCGGTGAAGGCCACTTCGCGCAGTGCGAGCCGTATGCCGTGCAGCGCGTCGTCGGCCAGGCGGCGGGCCTCCGCCAGGGACGTCCCGGTGACCGTCAGCGGGTTCCAGGCGCCCGACGCGGCGTCGGCCTCCCTGTCCTCCACGGCGTCCAGCAGATGCGCGAGCCGCCCGAACAGCCGGCCCGCCTCGGACAGCGGCTCCGCGTTGCCGGGCCGCCCGGCCAGGATCGCCGTGTGCGCGAAGGCGGCAGCGGTGGCCGTCTCGGTCGGCTCGGTGACGGTCAGGATCGGCGTACCGGGCCCGGCGAGCGCCTCGATCCCGACTTGCCGGTCCACCGCGTCCACGAGCACGGCGGTGTCGAACCCGACGTCGGAGCCGGTGCGGGCACCGGCCCTGTCCCATCTCACGGCGACCCGGCGCGCGGCGAACGCCACCGGTCCGCGTGCCAACAGACCGTCCCCGTCGGCCATGTGGTCGCGCACCTTGGCGGAGGCGAGCACCAGCGAGACGGCGGCCGCGAGCCGCGCCCCTTCACCCCGCGCCACGGAGGCGGTGCGCATGCCCCGCAGCGGGCAGGGCCCGGCGGTGCGCCGCCATCCCGTGGTCCGCTCCGCCTGAGCCTCCGTCAGGACCGATACGAGCAGCCCGTCGTAGTTGGTGACGACCCGCGCCAACTGCCCGTGGTCTGCGCGCAGCGCGAGGCACAGCCCGCACAGATGTGCCATCCACTGCGTTCTCAGGCCTTCACTCAATCGATGACGGCAAGGCCGGACCATTCCGAACACGACACTCCCCCGAGGCTCGTCCGACGTTGAGCTGCGGCAGCCTATCTGCCACTTCGTTCACCCGTACGCACCGCCCGCCACCCGAACGCCGACGACGATATTATTTCACTCTCTGTCAGCAGCCATATGTGTCACAGCCCTTGGGGTCTACGGGCTCTCGACGTATTGGGTGTGCACCAGTACCGTCACGAAACCCCCGCGCGGCGTCTATCCACTTGGCGCTACATCCGCATCATGGACGACCATGGGGTTGCGGAAAGCTAGAAAGACCGCTGTGAGAGGAGGCGTCCATGGGATCTGTACGCAAGGCGAGTGCCTGGCTCGGCCTCGTCGACGACAACGATGACGAGCGTTACTACGACGACGACTACGCCGAGAGCCAGGAGCACGGCGACGCCTGGGTGACCGACCCGCGCGTGAGAGTCGCCTCCGACGCGGCGGAGGAGAAGGGCCGCCGGATCGGCACGGTCACCCCGGACAGCTTCCGGGACGCCCGCGTCATCGGCGAACTCTTCCGGGACGGCGTCCTGGTCATCATGAACCTCACGAACATGGAGGCCGCCGACGCCAAGCGCGTGGTGGACTTCGCGGCCGGCCTGATCTTCGGCCTGCGTGGCTCGATCGACCGCGTCTCCAACCGCGTCTTCCTGCTGACCCCTGCGAACACGGAGATCGTCAGCGGCGACGCCGCGAGCCGGCGGGCCGGCGGCTTCTTCAACCAGAGCTGAGGCAGGGCCGCTCACCGGCCCTGCCCGCTTCGGGCCCGGGTCACCGAAAGGCGTCGAGCCCGGTGAGCGCCTTGCCCAGCACGAGCTGATGCATCTCGACCGTGCCCTCGTAGGTGAGCACGGACTCCAGGTTGGTGGCGTGCCGCATCACGGGGTACTCCAGGGAGATCCCGTTGGCGCCGAGGATCGTGCGCGCGGTACGGCAGATCTCGATGGCCTCACGCACATTGTTGAGCTTGCCGAAGCTGATCTGCTCGGGACGGAGCCGTCCGGCGTCCATGCGCCGCCCCAGATGGTGGGCGAGCAGAATCCCCTTGTGCAGTTCGACCGCCATGTCGGCGAGTTTGGCCTGGGTGAGCTGGAACCCTCCGATGGGCCTGCCGAACTGTTCCCTGCTCTTCGCGTACTCGACGGCGGTCTCGAAGCACGATCGGGCCGCCCCCATGGCACCCCACACGATCCCGTACCGGGCGTGGGAGAGGCAGCTGAGCGGTCCCTTGAGCCCGACCACTGCCGGCAGTACGGCGTCGGAGGGCAGCCGCACGTCGTCGAGGACGAGTTCGCTGGTGACGGAGGCCCGCAGGGACCACTTGTGCCGGATCTCGGGGGCGGAGAAGCCGGGGCTGTCGGCCGGGACGACGAAACCGCGGATCCCCTCGTCGGTCTGGGCCCAGACGACGGCGACCCCGGCGACGGACCCATTGGTGATCCACATCTTGCGGCCGTTGAGGACCCAGTCCCCGCCGTCGCGCTTGGCATGGGTGCGCATCGAGGCGGGGTCGGAGCCATGGTCGGGTTCGGTGAGCCCGAAGCACCCGATGACCTCGCCGGCGGCCATACGGGGCAGCCACTGCTGCTTCTGCCCCTCGCTCCCGAACCGGTGAAGGGCGTACATCGCGAGGGATCCCTGGACGGAGACCAGGGACCGGATGCCGGAGTCGGCGGCCTCCAGTTCCAGACAGGCCAGCCCGTACTGCACGGCGCTGGCCCCGGCACACCCGTATCCGACGAGCGACATGCCGAGGGCACCGAGGGAGCCCAGCTCCCTGGCGAGCTCCCTGATCTGCGGCAGCTCCCCCTTCTCGTACCAGTCGGCGACGTGCGGCAGCACGCGTTCGGCCGCCCAGGTCCGCACGGTGTTCCGGATGGCGAGGTCCTCGTCGTCCAGCAGGTCGTCGATCCCGAGCGGATCGGCGGGTTCGAAAGGCGGCAACGTCGAGGACGCGGACATGGGGGCAGCCTCCGTGACACTGAAAACTAGCAGCGCTAGCCGAACCGGACGGCCCGACGGTACGACGCCCCGCGCCGCACGTCCAGTACCGGGCGTCGGCTGACGCGGGTCGCCACCCGGTCGACCGGCCCCGTCACGCCGAGACGCGGGAGTCCGCGGCCTCCCGCTGTGCGGGAACCGTGGCCGCGCCGGCCGGGGGCGGCGGCTCGCAGTTCATGATCCGCGGCAGCCTCAGTGCCATCACCGCTCCCAGCAGCAACAGCCCCGCACTGACCAGCAGCGTCACATGCAGACCGTGCACGAAGGAGTCGCGCGCCGCGTGGCGCAGGGCCGCGCCCCGCGCGCCGCCCAGCCGGTCGGCGACCTCGTAGGCCTCCCCCAGCGAATGACCGGCGGCCGTGGAGGCCGCGGCGGGTACCCCGGGCACCGACGACGGACCCGGCGCGTACGCGGCGTTCATCACGCTGCCCAGCAGCGCGATCCCGATGCCCGCACCCAGTTGGTACGACGTCTCGCCGATCGCCGCGGCACCGCCGGCCTGCGCATGCGGCGCCTCGCTCAGCATCGACTCGTAGGCCCCGAAGAGCGTCGTCTCGATACCGAAGCCCAGCAGGACGAAACCGGACAGCAGCAGCGCCGCGTTGTCCTGCCCCCCCATGGCCGTCAGCATGATCACCGACCCCGCCGTGAGGCAGAAACCGAAGGCGACCATGCGCCGCGGGCCGAAGCGGTGCAGCATCTTCGAGCCGAACAGACCCGCCGCCATCGCGGCGAACGTGAGCGGCAGCAGCCGCAGTCCGGTCTGCAGCGGCGAGAGGTGCAGCACCAGTTGCAGATACTGGGCCGCGATCAGCTCGAGGCCCACCAGCGCCAGCATCGCCAGCACGATGCAACCGACCGACGTGCTGAACGCCGGACGCGCGAACATCCGCAGGTCCACCAGCGGATGGGTACGGCCCCGCTGACGCCGTACGAAGGCCACCAGCAGGGCGGCGCCCACCAGGAGCGGCAGCAGCGTGAAGGGGTCCAGCGGTGGCTCCCCACCGCCCAGCCGCTTGACGCCCAGGACCAGTCCGAAGAGGCCGGCCGCCGCCATGAGCGCGCCGACGACGTCCCAGGGCCCGTCGGGGTCGCCCGTCGACTCCGGCAGCAGCAGCCGCCCGACCGGCAGACTGACGAGCATCAGCGGGATGTTGATGAGAAAGACCGAGCCCCACCAGAAGTGCTCCAGCAGGAAGCCGCCGAGCAGCGGCCCGACCGCGGCGCCCACCGCGGCCACCGCGCTCCAGATGCCGATGGCCAGCGCGCGCTCGCGCCGGTCGGGGAAGACGTGGCGCAGGATGGACAGCGTCGCGGGCATGATCATTGCGCCGCCGACGCCGAGCAGGGCCCGCGCGCCGATCAGTACCTGTGCGTCCTGGGCGAGGGCCGCGGCACCTGAGGCGATGCCGAAGAGGCCGTATCCGAGCAGCAGCACCCGTCTGCGGCCGATCCGGTCGCCCAGCGTGCCGAAGAGGATCAGCAGCGAGGCGCAGACCAGTGGATAGGTGTCGACGATCCAGAGGAGTTCCACGGCGCCGGGCTTGAGGTCCTCGGTGACGGCCGGCATCGCGACGTGCAGCACGGTGGCGTCGACGGCGACAAGGAGCAGGCTCACACAGAGAACGACAAGGACGACCCAGCGGCTCGCACCGGCCCCGGCCGTCCGACGGCGCAGCCCAGCGGCGGCCGTGGTCGTCCCGGACATGTACGTACCTCCCAGCTGGTCCCTCGCATCGGCGTATCCACGGGGTGGGGACATCCCCGCGGCAGCGACCGGGAGGCGCGGTACTCCCGGGCCCATGCAACGAAGCGAGTGAGTCGTCAGAGTACGCGAGTCCCCGCGGCCGTCGCGTGGCGGACCTCTCACGTTCGCGGCGAGACGGTGTGGCGTACGCCACCTCTCCCCGGTCCCTCGCGATGTCATGAGGGCCTTCGGTTCCGTACGACGTCGATAATCGAGCGCGTGACCGATCTTGGAACGCGCCCGGCGCCGGCCCCCACCCGCGCCGTGCGCCGGGCCGCCCCCGCCCTGGCGGGATACGTGGCCGTCCGTGCCCTGGGCCTCGTCGCGCTCGCGCTGTGGAGCGCGGCACGCGGCACGAGCCCGCACACCTTGCTGACCGCCCGCTGGGACTCGCTCTGGTACACCCGGGTCGCGGCCCTGGGCTACGGCTACGAAGTCCGCCTGCCCAATGGCGACGTGCACTCCGATCTCGCGTTCTTCCCGCTGCTGCCCTGGCTGGAGCGGCTCGGCGAGGCGCTGACCCCTCTGTCGTTCGCCGACGCAGGTCTGCTCGTTACGACACTCGCCTCGCTCGCCGCGGCCTGGGGGATCTTCGCCGTCGCCGACCAGGTGTACGGAAGCCGGGCCGGTGTCTGCGCGGTCCTGTTGTGGGCGGTGCTGCCGGTCGGGATCGTGCAGTCGATGGCCTACAGCGAGTCCCTCTTCACGGCGCTCGCCGCCTGGTCGCTGTACGCGGTCCTGACCGACCGCTGGCTGACGGCGGGCGGGCTCGCCTCGCTGGCGGGGCTGACCCGTCCGGTGGGGGCGGCCGTGGTCGCGGCCGTCTGGGCGGCGGCGATCACCTCGTACGTGCGGGACCGGCGTGCGCTGCCGGCCGGCGAAGTACCGGCCCTGGGCCGGGTGCTGGGCGTACTCCTCGCGCCCCTCGGCGCCGCCAGCTACGTCCTGTGGGTCGGTCGGCGCACCGGCCAGGGCCCCCTCGGCTATCTCGACGTACAAGCGGGCTGGCGCAACGGCTTCGACGGCGGCTATGCCTTCGCCCGTTTCATCGCGGGCAAGTTCACCGCCTTGCCCTCGGCCCTGGTGGGAGTCGGGTTGATCATCGGGGTCGCACTGATCGTCTGGCTCTTCGTGGTGTGTGTACGCCAGCGTCAGCCGCTGCCGTTGCTCGTGTACACCGGGGTCGTCACCGCGCTCGCCCTGTGCGCGTCGAGTTACTTCGGCTCCAAACCGCGCCTCCTGCTGCCCGCCTTCCCCCTGTTGCTGCCGCTGGCCCGGGCCCTCGCCCGAGTGCGTCCATCCAGGTCGGCAGCGGTCCTCGGCGGTGTCGCAGTGGTGTCGGCCGTCTACGGAGCGTTCTGGCTGAACGGCTCCGGACCACCATGATCACGTGACGACAGGCGGTGAGCGTCCGACCAAGTCCACCCCAGCATTCGGTGAACGAATAGATAAGGGCCATAAAACGGAGACCCTTGTCGATCAAAGGAATTGAAGGCCGAACACGACCGCGATTACGGAATCCACAGAAATAAACCTGCTGTTGAGAGGAATCCCACATTACATCGTCATCACAACCTCGGTGATTCGCGCGGGTGCGCAGCTCACTCGCTGTAACGTCGATTGAGTGCGTACCCAACGAAAGCTGAGCCGTCCGGACCGGGTCTTCGCCCGGTTGGACCGTGAGCCGGAACGGCCGGCCCACATTGACGTGCCCAGGATGAGTCGGCACCGAGTGGTTCTCTTCTCGGCAACTCTGGCCTTCTACACGGCGATCGTGTGGGCAGTGGTCGTTTCCTCGTGGCTGATCCGCCTCGACTGGCAGGTCATGTTCTTCCGGCCGTACCAGCAGTGGCCGCAGATCCACGCCTTCCTCGACTACTACGTGGTGCTGGGTCAGCGTGGCCCCACCGCGGTGATGGTCGCGGCCTGGCTGGGGTGGCGCTCCTGGCGCCAGCACACCCTGCGCCCGCTGCTCACGCTGGGCGCCTCGCTGCTCCTGCTCAACATCACGGTCGGCGCCGCCAAGTACGGGATGGGCCGCCTCGGACCGCACTACGCGACCGTCATCGGATCGAACGAGATGTGGCGCGGCGGCGATATATTTCCTTCGGGCCACACCGCGAACGCCGTGGTGACCTGGGGAATCCTGGCCTATCTGGCCTCGACGCCGCGCGCCAGACGCTGGCTGTCCGCGCTCTCTGCGGTGACCTCCCTCGGCGTGGGCCTGACCACGGTCTACCTCGGTACGCACTGGCTCAGCGATGTGCTCCTCGGCTGGGCCGCCGGCCTGCTGATCCTGCTGGCACTGCCCTGGTTCGAGCCGCTGATCGCCCGCGCCGAGATCGCCATCCTCGACCTGCGGGACCGCCGGCGCAGCCGCCGTGTCGCCCCGGTACCCACTCCGGCCCCGGTGGGTGCGGGCCGTCTCGTCGTCACCCCACGCACCTCCACGGACGCGGAGGCCCAGGTCCGCGAGCCGGTGGGCGCCACCCGGTCGACCAGGGCGCCCGTCTATCTGGCTCCCGGTCCGCACACGAGCCGCACGGAGCGCACTCCGGTCACCCCGGTGGGCAACCGCCGCCCGCCGCACTCGGACCGGGTCTCGCGCGGCACCACCCCGGCCCGGCCCCTGGCAGGGGGCTGAGCACCGGCGACGTCGCGGGGCCGGTACGCA